>PMXH01000307.1 GCA_003165855.1 Acidobacteriaceae bacterium
GCCGACATTGTCAGAGAGGCGATATTACGACAGTCCGGCTGGTCGTTGACTTGGCATCCGATTGCCGACCACGAAGCGCCGAACGCAGAGGTAGCAAGCAAGAGTGACGGCAAGTAATGTAACAACCGGCCATGTGCGCCAATGGAGTCCAAGTTCTGGTCGGACCTTGAACTCGTGGCCGCGTGCAAATATCTGTGCGAATGGGGCCGGAGCAATAGAGAAGGCGCAAAGCGGCACACAGAGCAAGGATGAGACAAGTCCAATTGCGGCAGCAATTCTCGGGAACAAAAATGTCAAAACAATGGCGATGATGAAGAGAAGAATTCCGTTGTCGGCCATCGAGAGTAGCGGTCCAGTGAGCCATCCGCCGCTAAATTCCGTACTATCTAAGCCCCACGTGAGTTGAAGTGTGAGACAGACGCAGAGTAAAAAGCTGCCAGCCTGAGCTACCTGTCTAGCATCGGGTCTCTTCACAATTAAGTCCCTCCGCTGTACGCATTCTTGCAGTCCAGCCTGCTCTTTACAAGGTAACTTCTGTTAACAGGCGTGGGTGTTGAAACACTCAATCACCAGAAAATGCCGAAAAAACTTTGCATTAGGAAGCCCTACAAACGACGTTCTCAGTTTTCCTAGACATTTTCTATCCCTCCAATTTGGCGGTTTGGGACGGAAAGGGAGTTTTTCGACAGCCACAAGGCCTTCACACTCATTGGGAATTGGCTGACTAGGCCAAGGTTGCACCTTCGTCCTCCCTGGTCCACGACCTGCAACTATTTGCAGCTTGACAGGGCAACAACCACCCAGCATAATCCGACTCGCGTTTTTTGGGCCCACCGGCGATCTACTCTTTTCGCAGTTGCCTGGAATCTGATTTGCAGCCGTCTTTTGTTCGAGGAGGACTACGTGCGACTCAAAATGCTTTCCATCGGACTGACCGCGGCTCTGGCGATCTTCTACGCAACCGTGTTCGTCCCCAGTGCCAGTGCGGCCACGGAGAGGGTGCTGCACAGCTTCAACACCACCGGCAGCAACGGGGAGGTCCCCTATTCCAGCCTGATCTTCGACACCGCCGGCAATCTCTACGGCACCACTCAAGGCGGCGGCGATGGCAACGAGGGCACGGTATTCGAGTTGATGCCCAGAACCGGCGGCGGCTGGACCGAGAAGGTGCTCCATCGCTTCCAGGGCAATGGCACCGACGGCGTAGTTCCCTACAGCAACGTGATCTTCGACACCGCCGGCAATCTCTACGGTACGACGACCGCAGGCGGCGCTTTTGGCTACGGAACGGTGTACGAGTTGATTCCCCAAGCCGGCGGAACCTGGGTGGAGAAGATTCTTCACAGCTTCGATCCCAACACTGGCACTGACGGCTACACTCCCTACGCCGGCCTGATCCTCGACGCCGCCGGCAATCTCTATGGCACCACCACCTCGGGCGGCACTAACTTCCACTTCGGAACCGTGTTCGAGTTGAAGCGCAACGCGGGCGGGGGCTGGACGGAGAAGATTCTGCATGACTTCAACGAGAATGGCGCCGACGGCTTTGTTCCCTATGCCGGCCTCGTCTTCGACACTGCCGGCAATCTCTATGGCACCACGCTGCAAGGCGGTACTGCCCAGGGCGGCAATTCTTCCATCGGCACCGTCTTCGAGTTGAAACACGGCGCGGGCGGCGCCTGGACCGAGAAGGTGTTGCATAGCTTTCTCGTAAACGGCATCGACGGCAACAACGTCGACGGCGGAGTCATCCTCGACGCCTCCGGCAATCTCTACGGCACCACGTTTTTTGGCGGCTCGAATAACAACGGTACGGCATTCGAGTTGACGCCCGGAGCGGGCGGCGTCTGGACCGAGACCCTGCTGCACAACTTCGCCAACAACGGCACCGACGGATGGGGTCCCAACGCTGGCTTGGTATTCGACGCTGGCAATCTCTACGGCACGACCACTCATGGCGGCGCAAACGGCGTCGGCACAGTCTTCGAATTGACGCCCTCCGCGGGCACTTGGACCGAGAGCCTGCCATGCATCTTCAGCAGCACCGGCACCGACGGCGAAGAGCCCTACGCAGGTCTGATCCTCGATACCATCGGCAATCTCTACGGTACAACCGGCGGCGGCGGCGCTTTTGGAGGAGGAACGGTGTTCGAGATCAAACCCTAAGTGTTTCTGCCCCGCTCCCGCCTCCCAGATGTTTGTCATTCCGATGCGGCACAGAAGCGTAAATACGGGCTGATCGCGTAAACATGGCCGGCCACTTGTTCGTTGGGCTAGAATGTGCGAGTTCACGGTGCGATCTGCGGTGCTCAAGACAATCCAAAGCCCCTCAATCCGTTTCTCGGTGTTCCCGCCGAGATCACTGCCTACGGCTATGAAACCGAACCCGATACGCCTCTCATCGTGCCCCCGGCATCGTCGGATGACGCTGATCCCAATACGGGGCAAGGAGATCACAGCCTCGGCGAGGCTTCCGTTAGTGGCCCCTCCCTTGGGATGCTCGCGTTGGGCGCTGGTTGAATGGCGCTGTGGCGGCACTAGTCGCACGCGGGAAATAATCACTACTATTCAGTCCGAAAACCCTAAGGAAGAGCAAGGTTGACGTTATCAGGCGGCCATTACACTCATTGACCCGAGTTTACCGTCCATCGAGCAGACGATTGGAGATCGGCGCATACGCGTCAATCCTGCGGTCGCGGAGGAAGGGCCAGTTGCGGCGGATGTCTTCGAGGGCTTTCAGGTCGACGTCGCCGATCAGGATTTCTTCGCGGTCGTGCGAGGCTTCCGCGAGGACGCGGCCGAAGGGATCGCAGAAGAACGATGCGCCCCAGAACTCCAGTCCGTGGCCGGGAGCGGACTTGCCGTGGACGTTGCCGGTTTCGAAACCGACTCGATTGACCACCGCTACGTAGACCCCGTTGGCGATGGCGTGGGCGCGCTGAATGGTGCGCCAGGCGTCGTGCTGAGCGATGCCGAACTCGGCTTTCTCCGAAGGATGCCAGCCAATGGCGGTGGGGTAGAAAAGCACGGTCGCGCCTTGCAGAGCGGTGAGGCGTGCGCCCTCGGGGAACCATTGGTCCCAGCAGACGAGCGTGCCGAGGCGTCCGGCGGTTGTGTCGAGGGCGCGGAAGCCGAGATCGCCGGGCGTGAAGTAAAACTTTTCGTAGTAGAGAGGATCGTCGGGGATGTGCATCTTGCGGTAGAGGCCGCGCAGGGAGCCGTCGGAATCGAAAATGGCGGCGGTGTTGTGGTAGACGCCGGGGGCGCGCTTCTCGAATAGCGACGCGATCAGGACCACGCCGTGCTGGCGGGCGGCGGCGGCTAGCTTTTCACTGGTGGCGCCGGGAATGGGTTCGGCTAGATCGAAGAGGGAGTGATCCTCGCGCTGGCAGAAGTATTGGGTCTGAAACAGTTCGGGGAGGCAGACGACTTGCGCGCCGCGTCCGGCGGCGTCGGCCACGCGTTCTAGAGCCTTCGCTAGATTTTGTTCGGGCTCCGGGCCGCAGGACATCTGCACCAGGGCTACGCGGAATTTATCAGGGGGCACGCGTGGGGTCCTCGACGATCAATATAGCATTTGGTGCTGGTCGTTAGTCGTTGGTCGTTGGCCGTTGGCCAAAGACGATGGGGCGGATGCAGGGAGGTCTGGGGCCGTCTGGTTGGGCTTGCGCGACGGGCCGGGGGAGCGGGAGATCCTTCGCTCCGGCTGAAAAGCGCCTGCGCTCAGGATGACAAAACGACGCTTGAAAAGCGGCTACGCTCAGGATGACAACGAGGGGGAGATTTTCATCGCGCCGGAAACAACTTTTGGAAGGCGCGGGAGAGGCGCGGGTTGCCGGATACCAATTTTTCCAAGCGCTTGGTGATTTCCTGGGAGGGTGCGGAGCGGAGGATGGCTTCTATTGCGGCTTCTGCTTGCAGGGATTCGGCGCGGACTTGATCCAGCAGAAATTCTACGGCGGCATCTTGGCGGGTTAGGGCGATGGCGGAGAGCAGTACTGAGCAGAACCATGGGTCGGACTCTTCGGCGAAGTGATCGCGCAGGACTTCGAAGGCTTGCGCGGAGTGCGTGCCCGCGATGGCCAGGGCGGCTTCGGCGGCGGGATCGTCGGAATCCGATAGGAAGCGGGCGATCCAGGGGATCGACTTGGGGCCTTCGATGCGGAGGATGCCGCTGTAGCAGGCGCCGAGGACTTCGGGCTCTTCTTCGGGCGGTTGGCCCGGCTTTCTGGATTTTAGATTGGAATCGAGAATCGCTCTTAGACGGAGCAGGAGCGCGGCGGAGGGTGAGCCGACTTGCTCGATGGCACGAACGACCTCGGCACGAACGGCTTTATCTTTGTCTCCGAGCAACTCGATGAGATGAGAGAGCAAATCAGCATCGAGCAGGCTGCGGCACTGTACTAACGCCAGAGCGCAGGTGGCGCGGAGGGTTCCGGCGGAGTCGGAAGCGCCTCCGTAGGAGGGTTCGAGTTGGAGGTGGTGCATGCCTTGGAGGAAGACGGCGGCGTCTTGATGTTCGAAGGCGGCCAGGGTGCGGCTGATGGCGTTCTTGGCCCAGCATTGCGGGTCGGTCTTGACCGGATCTTCTTTGTCTGAGCGGAGCATGAAGCGGTCGAAGGCGGTTAGCAGTTCGGGGATGAGTTGAGTTAGTTGGAAGTGGCGGATGAGGTCGGCGGCTTTGGCTGCGACAAAGTTGTTGCGGTTGGCCAGGGCTTTGCGGAGCGGGTCGATGGCCGCTTCGGGCGGTTGCTGGCGAAGGGCGTCGAGAGCAGCTAGTTGGTCTTCGAACTTGCGCTTGCCGGGCATGGGGAGAGTGTAACGCGTGGAAGAGGACGACATGAAGCAGCATTGCCACTGCGGAGACAAGCAGGTTCCTCGCGCGCTTTCAGCGCACTTCGGAATGACAGGAATTTAAGGATTGCCCAGGTATGGGCGATTACGCGGGCGAGACGGTTTCTTTTGTGATGGTGGGTGCAACGTCCACCGGAAAGTTTACGGAGCGCGCGATGAAACACAGATGATGGGCTTGGTCGTGGAGAGCGTGAGCTTTGGTTTGATCGTCGCTGGGCAAGGCCTTGACCACCGGTCGGAGCGTGACTCGCGTGAACTGGGCGGAGCCGTCGCTATTTTCGTCCATCAATCCAAGCGCCGAATCGCGGTAATCGAGAACGGTCACGTGGTTCACGGCGCAGAGATGCAGGTAGGAGAGCATATGACAAGCGGAAAGGCTGGCGACCAGGAGATCTTCGGGGTTGTAGCGGGAGGGGTCGCCGCGAAAGCTGGGGTCGCTGGACCCGAGAATCTGAGGCTTGCCCTCGGCGGTGATGGTGTAATCGCGGCTATAGCTGCGGTACGTGTTGGTGCCTTCGCCGGTGTTGCCGGTCCATTCGATACGAAGCTCATAGTTGTGCTGTTTCATCTGGATCCCCCGGCTTGCTCGCGTGACCACGCTTCGGAGACGGCGCGGCCTTTGGATAAGTCATCGACGACCAGGATCAACTGGTTCTGGTGATCGCTGTAGAGCACTTCGATGTTGACGCCAGCTTGAGCCATCCGGCGGGTGAGCTTGCCGAGTTGGCCGGACTGGGATTGATTGAGTTTTTGGATTAGGACCTCTCGCTCGTCCAATACTTGGATGCCAGCGGCTTCCAGCGCGCTTCTTGCGGCGGCGCCATCTTCGAAGAGGAAATGGGCCGCTCCTTGACCGTTGACGACCCAGGCGCCGCCGCCTTCGATGCTTACTCCGGCGCGACCGAGAGCGTCTCCCATCGCGGCTAGGGAGCCGGGGTGGTGGTCGAGGGTGATGGTGAGATCTTTCATGGGTGCCTTTGTTCTGCAAAGTTTACAGGCTGGCTGCTGAAAAGATCTTAACCGCAAAGGACGCAAAGAAGGGCCGCTAAGGACGCAAAGAAACGAGAAGAGGGGACGCACAGGGGCCCGATGAACCTAAGCCGATGAACCTGGGCCACCGGACAGCCGAGGGCGGCTGTCCCCGCATGGGTCTTAATGGCGCCTGACCGGGGCGGCTCTTTCGGGGGCGCGTGGCATGGTCTCACATTCATCCTGTAAAGTAGTTGGTCGGAAGATTTGGATTCGAGTTTGGAGGAGTCATCTTGAAACAGGGCAATCATGGCAAAGTGCAGTCTGCGGGAAAGCCTCACGGCGGTTCAGGGCATGCGGGGGACGGGGTGGAGCGTCACCTGCACAATCCGATTGCGGATCGGCTAATTCCGCTGGAGCCGCTGGACTTGAGCAAAGTGAAGTCGATCGACGATCTGGTGCGGGCGATGTCGAAGACCGCTTTCACTGGGCGGCAATTGGGAGAGGCTGCCGACGTGCTGGAGGCAATGGCGCGCGACGAAGAATGTTTTGTGGTTATGACACTTTCGGGCGCAATGACCGTGGCGAAGCAAGGGTTGATCGTTGCCGAGTTGATCGATAGGGGCATTGTGAATGCGGTCGTTTCGACCGGGGCGCTGATGGCGCACGGACTGGTGGAGGCGACGGGGCGGGCGCACTTCCGGTACAACCCGGAGGTTAGTGATGAGGAGCTCTACGAGCAGGGTTACAACCGGGTGTATGACACGCTGGAGCCGGAGCAGAACCTGGACGATGTGGAAGTGGTGATGTCGGCGGTGCTGGAGGGCTGGGATCATAGCGAAACGATGTGCTCGTATAAGTTGAATCATGCGATTGGGGCTTATCTGGCCAAGCATTCGGAGGATCGCGGGATTTTGAAGTCGGCGCATGAGATGGGCGTGCCGGTATTTGTGCCGGCGTTTACGGATTCGGAGATGGGGCTGGACACGGCTCTGAACAATCGTCTGCGGGAATCGACGGGGAGGCACAAGATACGGTTTGATCCGTTTGAGGATCTGGAGCACTTTGCGGCGACGCTGCTGCGGCAGAAGAAATTGGGCATTTTAACCATCGGCGGCGGAGTGCCGCGAAACTGGTCGCAGCAGTTTGGTCCGTTCTGCGAATTGCGGCACCGGCGGTTGGGGGAGAATGTTCCGCTGAAGCGGTATCACTATGGGCTGCGGATTTGCCCGGAGCCGGTTTACTGGGGCGGGTTGTCGGGCAGTCCTTATAGCGAGGCGATTTCGTGGGGGAAGTTTGTGCCTCCGGCGGAAGGCGGAAAGTTCGGGGAAGTGTTTGTGGATGCTACGGTCGGGTTGCCGCTGATTGTCGCCGCGGTGTTTGAGCGGCTGGATAAGAATGGGAACAAGGCTGGCAAGGGAAAGACGGCGGCGGCGAAGGCGAAGAAGTAGCGTTCGTGGCGGCCTATGCAACTGCGGCCCGATGAACCTGGGCCGCCGGACGGGCGAAGGCGGCTGTCCCCACACGGCTTGTGAGGGCTTCCGCTAGGCTTCGGTTTCTGAGGACGAGGTGTCGCGGGTCTTGCGGTAGAGCGGAGCCAGGATGCTGCTTCCCAGCACTTGCGACTCAGCTTCGACCCAGTCTTGCAGGGCAAGGCCTTCGGTCTGGCCGCGCTGGTCGTAGAGATGTTGCGCGTGCAGGCGAATCTTTCTTTCCAGCAACTCGGTCATGAGTGCTTGCTGCTTTTGTCTGCGGGTGTCGTTGTCCAAAACTACTCCTCTTGCTTAAATAGGTATTTTTCTGACATTTCTATGATACGGGAAGGGTGTTAACGGAAGGTTACATTTGGGAGGGGCTAGGGGTTACTAAAGTATAAGTATAGCACGACCGTGGATCCCGTTACCTGGCCGATTTAACCGAGGTTAGCATCTCGCGCCGCAGGATCGCATTGATCCGCGACTGATAACCCTTCCCCTGTGCCTTAAGCCAATCCAGGACGTCGGCATCGACGCGCGCCGTGATCTGGCGCTTGCGCGGGCGATAGAAGTGCCCCCGGCTGGCGTGCTTCCACTGTTCCTCGGTCATTTCGGGGATGTCGCTGGTGTCGATGTCGCTGTCGGGGCGAGCTGCCAGCGTTTTCAGTCTTGCCCGCTCCGAGGTCGTGAACGCGGACAGGCTTCTCGATGTGTGGCTAACTATTTTCGTCTTCATAGCGCCGCCTTTCTTTTCGAGTGGCTTGTCGAGCTGAAATGATGCGAATGATCTCGACTGATGTACCCTGGTCGCGTTCTTCTCTCACGCTGTGGGCCACAGCTAGAACGATCAAGCCATCTGCCAGACCAAGGGTCAGCCAGCGCGGTTCTCCGTCCTCAATGCGATCCTCTACTGACACGTACAGAGGATCGCGGAACGCCGCGCAGGCCTCCTCGTGATGATTGTAATTATAGATTTGTAGTTATGCAAGACTAGATTGAAAGTGCCAGCGGCGCGCTTCGCTTGCTCAGGGNNNCCGTAGGTGTTGCGGTCGGAAGGAATGGCAACGCCGATGGAGGAGGCGAGCAGGCGATGGGCTTCGTGGGTGGAGTTTTCGGCCACGACGGCAAAGACGACTTCGCCGGGGCTAAGGTACTTCACGCCCTCTTTGCGAGCCAGCATTTTGCAATTGGGGGGAAAGATGGAGGAAACGCGAACCAGGTTCTGCGCGGCGATGCCAGCGTCGCGCAAGGCCAGCTCGAAGGATGTTAACCGCTCGCGGTGTTTTCCGACTCCCTTGGTGAAGAACATCCGCTTCGGAACCATGTCTTTGCCCAACGCTGTAGCCTCCGGCACGAAAAATTATGAGAGCGAGAATGCACAATTTAACACAATGGTTTGTAAAGGAAATGTGAATTTCACGGGAGAGCAAAAAAAAAGGCGGGAGGCCGCTGGCGCGGTTCCCGCCGCAATGCCCGGTCCTAGTTCTTGGGGAGGGCTCCGGGCAAAAACGCGACCACTGTATCACAACGCGGGGCGACTTGCGCAAGAGGGTTTTTAGATTTCGGTTTTGCGAACATTCCCAGACCGAGTCATGCCTGCCGACTCACTTGGCGGCGACCGAGCTGACCGTGATGGTGTCTCCGTCCAAAGAACCGGTCACCGTGGCTTGTTTGCCGGCCTGCTTATCGAGCGTGGCCAGGGCGGTTTTGTCGGTGGTATCCAGAGTGTAAATCTTGTCGCCTACGATGAGTGCGAACTTGGAGCCGTGGGCCACGCAGGCGCGGGTGCACTCTGCTGCGGGCTCGTCTTCCATGTGCTTGCGGCCGCACATGGCGTCGCCGACTTCGCCGGTGAAGGTCTGCTTGCCTCCGGCGAGGGCGTGAAGATTGAACAACGCCACGGTTGAAAAGATGAAAGCTGCTATGGCTACGAACCGCCGCGAACTACGATTCATTCGATGTTCTCCTCTGGGGCGCCAGCATCTGTCGATGGGCGCCAAGGTTTTCAGTTTATCTCCGATAGATGATTGAGGACATGAGAAGTGGCAAAATCTCCCGCGATCCGTAGCCGCTCATTTCGGGGCCTTGGCCATGTATTGCAAGTCGACGTCTACTGTTTTGTCGCGGGGAAGGGCAGTTACGTGAGTGGAAACATCCCAATCGATGGTGGGAGGGAGCAGCTTTCTGGCTTGAGGCAGGAACTGTTGCAGGTAGGTGGCGTCGTACACGTCGCCGGGGCGGAGCTTCCAGGCGGCGCGGAGTCTGGCCTCGAGGTTATTGTCGATGCCGCGAAATCCGAGTTCGCCCATGTGGTAAACAGATCCTTCGTTGACCGCAAGGTGGTAATCGATGGTTCCGGAGACGTCATCGAATACGGCGTCAGCCTTGACGGTGGCGAGAATGTATCCCTGCGAACTGTAGAGTATCTGGATGGTTCGCAGATCGTCCTCCAGCTGAACCGTGTTCGCGGTTTGTCCGGCTTTGAGATGGAGGAGCGGCTGCAACGAGTCGGTCGGAATCGCCTTGTTGCCGGACCACTCCCAGCGGCTGAGTTTGTAGGGGATTCCGGGGGTAATGGGGAACGTGACATCCACGAGAGTTTCCTCGTGTTTGCCGTCGTTTTCTTCTGAGGCGTCCGGCTTGACAACCTTAAGTTGCGGCGGAGCGCAGGCAGCCTTGAGGTAGCCGCGTTCGTGATAAATAGGGAGCAGCGCGTGCTCGACGAAGGAATTCAAGAGAGCGCGGGAGTATTGGCGAGTGGAAAGCTTCTCCGCGGCAGTTTGGAGCAGCGGTAATTCGCCGGCTCCGGAGCCGATGAACTCGACGTGGTGGACTCGGATCGTGACATTGGAGACGCTGTAGTCAATCGCCTCTAACTGGCCGGTCTCGCCGGAGGTGCGCAGGTAGTCAACATGGCCGGGGATGCCGTTTTCCACCAGCAAGGCCAGGAGAACGTCGGACACTTGATCGGGCAGGCGGCCGGTGGTGGGCAACTCTCCGTTGAAAAGGGGAACGCGCTCGTGAATCTTCTTTCGCAGGTCTTGGTCGGGGAACCAGACGAAGTCGGCGAAGCGGGCCGGAACAAACTTATCGGCGTCGGTGACCTGAAACGTAAGCCTGGTGCCGGCCGACGAATAGGAGTAGGTAAACGCGATGCTGGCGAAGACCCCGGTTTCGCCAAGATGGCGGGCCGCTTTGCGGAAGTCTTCGTCGTGGGCGGTGGTGCCAACCGGCAGTCCGCTGGCGGCGGCGACCTCGTCCTGGGTAAAGCGCTTGCTGCCAGCCACCTTCACTTCGATGAGCTTGTAAGCGGAGGCTGGCATCGCCGCAGTGGCGCTGCCGGTGGGCTGGGTTTGAGCCGTGGCGGCGGAGCAGAGCAGGCCGAGGCAGATAGCGATCGAGCCGAACTGAGTGAGTAGAAAGCGCGTGGGGAGTTTTCGGAGAAGTGTCTTCATCTGCCGAGATGACATCGGATGCATTGCTGGCTTATGTTACGGCAGTTGTGAGCGGCGAGCTACTGGCTCTAAGAGCGACCGGAAATTCAGAGAGGACAGGCAGCTTCGCTTTCACGCGATTCTGACCGACTGTAGCAGCGCGCTACAGTCGGCATCAAGGTTGAAGCAGGATGGCCGAGCACTACGGCTTCAACTGCTTTTCGATGGCTGAGACCGCTTCTTTCGAATCCGGGGTAACCGCCGGTTCGAAACGCTGGACTACGTTTCCGTTGCGGTCGATCAGAAACTTGGTGAAGTTCCACTTGATATCGCCCGTGATGCCGGGTCCGGTGTCCTTGGTCAGGTAGGTGTAGAGCGGAGCTTGGTCGGGGCCTTTGACCGAGATCTTCGCGTACATGGGGAAAGTCACGCTGTACTTGCGGGTGCAGAAGGTCTTGATCTCTTCGTTGGTGCCGGGTTCCTGGGCGCCGAAATTGTTGGCAGGGAAGCCCAGAATGACGAATCCCTTGTCCTTATACTTCTCGTAGGTTGCTTCCAAGGCACTATATTGCGGAGTGTAGCCGCACTGGCTGGCTACGTTGACGACGAGAACCACTTTGCCCTTGTAGTCGGCGAGCGGCGCAGGTTTGCCGTCGATAGAGTTGAGGGTGAAGCCATAGATTCCCGAAGCAGCGAATAAAGACCCGGCCATAATCAGCAAAGCTCCGAATAGAAGATAACCACGAACCTTAATCAGCAACTGCAGGCAGGAAAATCTCATTTGTCACTCCTGAAGGGTTGACCCACGGATGGAGTTCAGAATAGCTGGGCTGAGGAAAACACGCAATCGCGGAAATGTAAAATCTGTGTCTTTTGGGGATGCCGCGACGAACGAATGACGTTATTCGCGACCGGGCAAACGTGGCTGGGCTCTGGATCGACGTTATAAAGCTTGCCGCGGCTCAGGCCGTCGTGCTGATACTTGTCTGACGGGCGGCCTGCTTCACCATTCTGCTGACCAGCCTCATCGTCTTGGGGGACTCGGACGACCGTAGTGCCCCCTGTTCAGTTGCGTCCATCAGACCTTCCTCGATGGCATCTACCGCCAAGTAGGAGTGTTCCAGGACGGCGAGCAGGTATTTCTGGGCGACGGGACGGTCGGCGGGATGAATGAGGTCCCACCAGCGGCGAATAGATTCCTGGACTTCAGCCTCGGACTTTTCGCCTACGACCAGGGCGTCAATTAACCGGTAAACCTTGCTTTTGATCGCCTGATAGGAGACAGATACTTCTTGGGGCATGTGCGCTCCGGGCTTCTGATATGAAAGATTAGCAATCCGCGAGCCAAACCGTAGGTGCTTGTGTTGCAAGTCTTTGCAGCCTTTTCGGGCTCAGAGCAATTCTATGGATGGGATAAATCAGAATCTTGGATATGGATTCTGGAAGGATCTTTCACCGTAAACCGGCGCCGGTCGGCCTGACGGCTAGCCTCCGGGTTAGGCATCTCGGGCCGCTATTTCGCCGACAGGTTACAATGTTCCGCTCCCACAGACCCGCTATCGGACGATCCCATGCAAGGCATGGAAGACGGGAGCGTTGGGCGAGTCTTAGGACAGTAGATTCCCAAGCAAGGCATACTTTTGGAGGCTGGATGAAAACGTTGGCATGGATTCTTGCATTTCCGGTAATGGTTGCGGTTTTGGGTAGAGCGCAGAATGCACCGCCTGCGAGCGCTTCGCAGGATACGCACGCTTCGCAGAACAGCGGAACCGAGGAACGGATGTTCTTCCCGCGCGATATGTTTTGGGGCTGGGGGGAATTGGATCTGGCGCCTCCGCACAACGAAATCGACCCCAACCTCTGCGCCGGCAACGCCGGGCAGTATGGCGGGGTGAACGCGCCCTGCAGCCTGTTTGCACGCTATATGCTGTCGGGAATGCTGGAGGTGCGTCCCTTCGGCCGGAGTCAGTTGAGGCGGTTCATGGTGTTTGGAGCGCCCTCGTTCCTGTTCGGCAAGACCATACCGCAGACGCTCTATACCTGGTCGCCGGATGCGATTGGCGTCGAGCACTCGTGGGGTGTGGGGATCTTAATTGCGAAGGGATTCGAGTTCCGCGTGACGCAGCACTTCCTGTTCGATCGTCTGGGCGCGCGCGACAAGAATCTGGGCGTGGCCGATCTGGGCAATAACGGACCCTGGGGACGGTACATGACGGTGGGCGTGCGTAAGTCTTTCGGGACGCGAAGGTGGTGATCGGCGATCTCTGCCGCTACGCCGGCACGGGCGGGAGCGAAGGCTGGCGTATGCGATGAAACAGAATTACGGCACAGACGCGGGGACGATCAGCTTAAGTTAGTGTGCGGTTCCGGTGGATTCTCTTATAATGGTTGGTTTTCCAATGCCAGGTGAAATTCGATAGGGAGGCTGGGAATGGCGGGCTCTTATAACGGGGTTGCAGTGCCGTCCGACGGAAAGAAGATTGGCTATGCAGGCGGAAAGTATGAAGTGCCGGATAATCCGGTGGTGCCGTTCATTGAAGGGGACGGAACCGGACGCGACATCTGGAAGGCGTCNNCCTGGCTACCCGATGACACCGTCGACGCTATTCGCGAATTCCGGGTTGCGATCAAAGGGCCGCTGACTACGCCGGTGGGGGGCGGCATTCGCTCACTGAATGTGGCGCTGCGGCAGATTCTGGATCTCTATTGCTGCGTGCGTCCGGTGAAGTATTACAAGGGCGTGCCGTCGCCGGTGAAGCATCCCGAGCGCATGGACATTGTCATCTTCCGCGAGAACACGGAGGATGTGTACATGGGCATCGAGTGGGAAGAGGGAACTGCGGAATGCGCGAAGCTGATCGAGTTCCTCAACAAGGAAATGCTGAAAGGCGGCAAGAAGCAGATCCGGCTGGACTCCGGCGTTGGCATTAAGCCGATCTCGGTGACTGGAACCAAGCGCCTGGTGCGCATGGCGATTCGGCATGCACTCGAGACGGGCCGCAAGAGCGTGACTCTGGTCCACAAGGGCAACATCCAGAAATTTACCGAGGGCGCCTTCCGCAAGTGGGGCTACGAGCTTGCCACCGAAGAGTTTCGCGATCAAGTAATCACGGAGCGCGAGAGCTGGATCGTCGACAACAAGGATAAGAATCCGAATCTGACGGTGGCGCAGAATGCCGAGTCGGTTGAGCCGGGCATGGAGTTTGCGCAGCCCGACTTTCGCCAAGCGGTGGAAAAGGAAGTGAAAGAGGTGCTCGACCGCATCTATGCCACTCACGGCAAGGGGCAGTGGAAGAAGAAGATCATGGTCAACGACCGCATCGCCGACTCGATTTTTCAGCAGGTGGTGACGCGGGCGGATGAGTACTCAGTACTGGCGACGCCGAACCTGAACGGAGATTACATTTCGGACGCGTGCGCGGCGCAGGTGGGCGGGCTGGGCATCGCTCCCGGCGCAAACATTGGCGATGGTTACGCCATCTTCGAAGCCACGCACGGCACGGCTCCGAAGTATGCGGATAAAGATGTGATCAATCCCGGTTCGGTGGTACTGTCGGGCGTGATGATGTTCCGCTTCCTGGGATGGAATGAGGCCGCCGATTTGATCGAGGGCGGATTGGAGCGGACCATTCTCCAGAAGAAAGTTACGTATGATTTTGAGCGTCTGATGGAAGGCGCGACCAAGGTGAAGACCAGCCAGTTCGCGGATTGCATTATTGAGAACATGGGCGCGGCGGTGCTGGCGTAGAGCTCATTTGGTAATTGGGTAATTTAGTAATTTTGTAATTTGACTACTCTCGCGGCAGCGTGAAGATCGCGGGCCGGTTTTCAATTACCCAATTACTAAATTACCCAATTACTCAATTCTTCTTGAAAGGACTTGTTCATGAGAAAAAAAGTAACCATCGTGGGTTCAGGCAATGTGGGTGCGACGGCGGCTCACTGGATTGCTTCCAAAGAGCTGGCCGATGTTGTACTCATTGACATCATTGAAGGCGTGCCGCAGGGCAAGGGGCTGGATTTGCTCGAGGCCATGCCCATCGAGAAGCGCGATTCTTATATCACCGGCACGAACGACTACAAAGACACCGCGAATTCGGACATCGTTGTGATCACCGCGGGCATTCCCCGCAAGCCAGGGATGAGCCGCGACGATCTACTCAACACCAATTACAACATCATGAAGGCCGTGGTGGGCGAAGTGGTGAAGCATTCGCCGAACTGCATTCTGATCATTGTGTCGAATCCGCTGGATGCCATGGCGCAAGCGGCTTACAAGCTCAGCGGATTTCCGCGCGAGCGCGTGGTCGGGATGGCAGGCGTGCTCGATTCGGCGCGCTTCCGCGCTTTCATTGCCGACGAGCTGAAAGTCAGCGTGGAGAACGTAACCGCATTCGTGCTCGGCGGCCACGGCGACACGATGGTTCCGCTGCCGCGCTATTCCACGGTTGCGGGGATTCCGATCACGGAGTTGATTGAGAAATCCAGGCTCGACGCCATTGTGCAGCGCACGCGCGACGGCGGTGCGGAGATCGTGAAGTATTTGAAGACCGGCTCGGCTTACTACGCGCCGTCGGCGGCGGCGACCGAGATGGTTGAGGCTATTTTAAAAGACAAGAAAAAGATTCTGCCTTGCGCTGCGTACTTGCAGGGTGAGTACGGGATCAGCGGCTTGTATGTGGGAGTGCCGGTGAAGCTGGGCGCGAAAGGGATCGAGCAGATTATCGAGATCAAACTGACTGCGGAAGAGAAGGCTGGGCTGGACAAGAGCGCGGCTGCGGTGAAGGAGTTGGTGGGCGTGATTGGGGTCTGATTGGGAAGGGCGGCGAGCTATGCAGCCACTGAGATGTATCAGCTCTCGGGTTCTTCCTCAGTCAGCACCCAAGGGACTGTTGCTTGAAACTCAATTTGAACGATGGGATGTCCCTGGAATGGTTCTTTGAGTAAGCCAATCCGCTGAGTAAAGCCCATCTTAAACTCAGCGCTCACTTTCTCCAGATCGAAGCCCCACACGGGAGCGTCCTTGGTTGTTCCGATCTGTTTGCACGCATCCAAGCCACCTACTATTCGGCCTACAAAATGAAACCATCCGCCGTAGCCGTGTCTGCGGGGGCGGATGCGGTGAGTGTGATAGACCTCTGCCTCGCGATCATGCGGGATTCCCAGTGAGTCGAGGAGCTGAATGACATCAACCGGATAAAGTTGTTCGCGTGCCGCAGCAAAATTCCGGCAGGGGATGCAGCCGCAAGTTTCCGGTGCTCCTGACTGCACCCGACTGAACAGGTCGCGCGTAGTCTCCTGGTCGCATTCGATTTCCCAACGGGCAAACATGATATGTTTCATTCGAGGCCCGTGTCTTACCCCTTCTCGACAGCCACGTCTTCAGCGTCGCGTCCCTGCCTGCCAATGAGCACCTAGGCTACTCAATTCTCGCGAAGTTGAGCGCGGTCACGAACCCCTCGTGCGAGAAGATACCCAGCCGTCGGTTTTCAGAAAAGGCTTGCGCGCAAGGGCCCGACGCATGGCGCGCTCATAGCTGTGCTCGCGCTGCAATTGCTCCTTTGTAACCTTACGCAGGTTTTTGCCGATGGTAAGAATATACCCAAATGAAAGAAATCGACTTTCCGGAGTTTAGGATCAAATGCTCGGCAATCATCGAGCGGGTCCGCAAGACGCGGCAGCCGGTTCGAGTGACGCGCTTCGGGGAGCCGCTCGCTGAAATCGTACCGCTGTCGCAGCCTGAGAACGACTTGGTCGCGAAGAGGTTACGGAAAAAGTCGCCGCGCACGCCGAAAGCTCGCCTCAGGCGCTGAAGCGCCGGGTACATTTTCGACGGCTTAACGGCACGACTGAACATCGTGCCCTTCCCGGTCCTATCCCCTCCCGATCCATCCCTTCAGTTCACAACTTCATCTACGCCTTTTCGATCGTCACCTTCTTTAGCACAACATCCTTGCTCGGCCGATCCTGGCGGTTGCGCGGGACTTCGGAAATCTTCGTGACCACATCCTGGCCTTCGATGACCTCGCCGAAGATTGTGTGCTTGCCCGTCAGCCACGTAGTGGGCGCGACGGTGATGAAAAACTGCGAGCCGTTGGTGTTGGGGCCGGCATTGGCCATTGCGAGCTTGCCCGGCTTGTCGAGTTTGTGGGGCGAACCCTTCGTCTCGTCTTCGAATTGGTAGCCAGGGCCTCCCATGCCGGTGCCTTGGGGGTCGCCGCCCTGGATCATAAAGTCGGGGATCACGCGATGGAAGACCGTTCCGTCGTAAAGGGGGTCTTTGGATTTCTTGTGGGTCGAGGGATGCGTCCACTCGCGCTTGCCTTCGGCAAGTTCCACAAAGTTGGCTACGGTTTTGGGCGCGTCTTTTTCGAAGAGGCGGCAGACGATGTTGCCTTCGCTGGTTTCAAACGTCGCGTAAAGTCCGGGTTGGCGGGTCATGAGTTCCTTTCAGAATCGTCGTTAGTCGCTGGTCGTTAGTCGTTAGCGATGCTGCTTGTAAATCGCCTGGCTTCGCCACGGCGGGACAGCCGGGAGGCTGTTCCCACATGGGCATTCTTAGTTCGGAGTGGCCGGCGGTGCCGTTTTCGTAGCTGCTGGTTTCTTCACTGGTGTCGCCGGTTTGGCTGCTGCGGCTGCGCCGCGAACAATCGTGACCTTAACAATCTTCACCGGACGAAATGGACGGTTGTTGCTGGGATCGGCGGCCATGCGTGCAATCTGTTTCACCAGAATCACGCTGGCTTCGTCGCACTGGCCGAAGATGGTATGGCGGCCGTTCAGGTGCGGCGTGGGAAGTTCGGTGATGAAAAATTGCGAGCTGTTGGTATTCGGTCCGGAATTGGCCATGGCCAAACGACCCGGGCGATCGAAGAGAATCGTGGACACGAACTCGTCCTTGAAGGTATAGCCGGCATCGCCGCTCCCATCGCCTCTGGGGTCGCCGCCCTGAATCATGAATCCGGGAATCACGCGATGAAAGATGGTGCCATCGTAGAGCGGCGTGTTGTGTTTGGTGGCGTGGCTGACGGGATTGGTCCAGTCCTTGGCGCCGGTGGCGAGGTCAATAAAATTCTTCACCGTGATCGGAGTTTCTTTCTCAAAGAGCTGGCAGCGCAGCTTGCCTACGGTGGTGTCGAAGACAGCCGTGGGCTCGCTGGAAGTGGCAGCCGGATGGGCCGGGGAGTGCGCAGCGGGAGACTTGGCCGGGGCAGCGGGTTTGGCGGGGGTAGCCTGCGAACTGGAGTCAGACTGTGCCCACGCTCCCATGGCAACCAATGAAAACAGGGCTGCAAGCGCGAGTGTTTTACGCATAAGAGCTCCTTACCTGCGAACAGAAATGGTTTGAATGCGACCCGACATTGTACGACAGCCGCAGCTCAATGTGGGCGAGTTTGCATCTCTTGACTGACGGTTTCGACCTGGCGGAAAACGCGCAACAGATTGCCGCCGAGGATCTTCCGGATGTCGTCGGCATTGTATCCGCGATCGAGCAAGGCTTGCGTAATCTTGGGCAGGTCCGCGGCGGAGTCCATGTCTTGAGGCATGGCACCGCTGACGCCGTCGAAGTCGGAGCCNNTCCACTCGCGCTCGATGCGGTCGATCTCGATGTAGCTGACCGGCTTGCCCTGCGCCTTTAGCGAGTCGACGTAGTTCTTGATCGCGGCAGCCTGATCTTTATCCTGAGCTAGCATCGCTTTGCGATAATTCTGGTCGACGAAGCCGGAAAAGAAGTTCACCTGCACCACGCCG
>PMXH01000093.1 GCA_003165855.1 Acidobacteriaceae bacterium
GCGCGCAACGAGAAGATGAATGCGAAGATTCGCGAACATGCCATGCAGAAAGTGCCGTTCTTGCTTGTCGTGGGAGATAAAGAGGCCGAGGCCGGGAAGGTGAACGTTCGCACGCGCGGGAAAGAGAAGACTGAGGACATGGCGGCTGGAGAGTTTGTGGAGAAGATCAGGAAGCTGATTGCGGAGAAGAGTGTAGGGCTGTAGCTCAAGACCCTTCACCACAGAGACACAGAGACACAGAGACACAGAGAAAACTTTCTTGGGATCTTTCGTTATGGGGACAGTTGAGTTCGACTGTCCCCATGCGTGTTTTCAGACCCGCTGGTTGTACCATGTTCCCGTGCATTCTCTAGCAGAGCGCGTCTTGGTCCACATCCGGTGCGAGGAATTGCTGCTGGCTGGGGACCGGGTCGGGGTCGCCGTTTCGGGCGGGATTGATTCCGTCGCGCTGCTGCGGTTGCTGATCGAGTTGCGGCAGGAACTCGGCATCGTTCTTTCTGTCGTTCATTTCAATCATGGGCTGCGCGGGGCGGAGTCGGAGGCGGATCGGGAGTTTGTCGCCAGGCTGGCTCGCGAGCATGGGTTGGAGTTTCATCTTGGTGGCGGCGATGTGGCGCAGCAGGCTGCGGATCAAGGCTCCGGAGTGGAGGCGGCTGCGCGGGAGTTGCGGTATGAGTTCTTCCGGGAGCTGCTGGGATCGGGTGAAGGTGCCGAGATGCATCTCGGCGCGGAAATCCCTCAGGGGCTAAAGCCCGAACTTTCGGTCCAGCCTAACGGCACCCTTCGGCTTCGCTTAGGGCAGGCTCCTGAAGCCGTGCCCTTCCCGAATCCCCCTTTGAACAAGATTGCTACCGGGCACACGCTCGATGATCAGGCTGAGACTGTGCTTATGCGGGTGATTCGCGGGACAGGAATGCGCGGGCTGGGGGGAATTTATCCGCGCATGCTTGTGGAGCGCGAGGATGAGGATGAGGAGGGGCGCGGCGAGATCGTGCGTCCGCTGCTGGGAATTCGGCGGCGGGAACTGGAGCAGTATTTGGGCGATCTCAAACAGCCCTGGCGGGAAGATTCGTCGAACGCCGATTCTAGGTTTACTCGCAATCGGGTGCGGCGGCTGGTGCTGCCGCTGCTGGAGCGGGAGTTCAATCCTGCGGTGGTCGAGAGTTTCGCGGAACTGGCGGAGATTGCCCGCGACGAGGAAGACTATTGGGAGAACGAAATTTCGGGCTGGCTGGGGACGGTGGTGCAGTGGTCGCAGCCGGAATGGACGCGCGGTCTGCCAGGATTTGAGGGTTCGTCCGAGTTGGTGCAGATCCAGCCGACACTCGGCAAGATCCCCGATCCGGCGTTGTTGGAGCGGCTAGAGCATCCTGGTCCGGCGGTGATGAATGCTTCGGTGAGCCGGCCATGGCTTTTGACCGAGCCCCGGGCTGTGCAGAGAAGGGTGCTGAAGGCGATTGGAGAGCAGGCGGGGATTCCGCTGGAGTTTAAGCACGTCGAAGAAATCCTGCGCTTCGCGGGAGAAGACGGCGCGTCGGGTAAAGAGCTGTCGCTTCCGTTGGGGTGGAAGGTTGTCCGGGAGCCGGAGGCCATGGTTTTCGTCACGCCGGATTTGCGGCAGCAGGAGCGCATCCCGGACTACGAATACACGCTGGCGGTGCCGGGGCGTGTCGTTGTAGTGGAGCTGGGGGTAGTAATCGAAGCGTTGCGCATTACTCCCCAATGGCAGGTTGCGGAGTATAATCCGCAGCAACTTCTTCGGGCAAAGCTTTTGCCGGGACAATTGATCGTGCGGAACTGGCGGCCGGGAGACCGGTTTTGGCCAGCCCACACGAAGTCGCCGAAGAAGATCAAAGAATTGCTGCAGGAGCGGCATCTAGCGCAACCTGGTCGCAGGCTTTGGCCGGTAGCAGCGAGCGGCGACGAGATTGTGTGGATGCGCGGCTTTCCGGTTCCCGCCAGATTACGCGCTGGGCCGGGGGAGGAAGCGGTGCTCATCCGGGAGATTCCGTGGGCTGGGATGGAAAGAGCCTTTGACCGCGAAGAACGCCAAGGTTTCGCGAAGAGCGCAAAGCAATACTAATCATTAGTAATAGTCCGACTGCAAACGACCGGGAGGCACGCCATTTCATGAATGCACCGAAGGTCGAGCCACTTCGCCAGGTAATCGCGGCCGAGCAGATCCAGAAACGGGTGAAGGAGCTCGGGCGCCACATCTCGGATGATTACCAGGGACAGACGATCCAGGCGCTGGCCGTTCTGGAGAATGCGTTCATGTTTATGGCCGACCTGGTGCGGGCTTTGGACGTCCCCGTGGTGTGCCAGTTCATCAAGCCCAAATACAGTAAGCAGACCAACAAGCAGCAGGGCGATCAGGGGGGAGAGATTACGGAGATCTTCTTCAGCCACGAACCGGATATTCGCGGCCAGCATGTTTTGCTGGTGGAGGGCCTGGTGCATTCGGGGGTGACCAGCGAATTTCTGATGAACGACCTGCGCGCCAGGGGGGCGGCATCGGTGAAGCTGGTAACCCTGCTGGACCGGCAGTCGGCCCGCCGCGTGGCTTTGCAGCCCGATTATTTCGGGTTCCTGGTGGACGAGGCGTTTCTTATAGGCTACGGCTTGGGTGCGGTGGAGCAAACGAACCGGAATATCCCCTATTTGGCCGCCGCTCCGATTACGCCCATGACTTAAGTTATGAGAAGGGTGGCGCGCCTTTTTCCGAAAGAAAAGGTAGAATAGAGCTCTTAGGGATTTTCCCTATCCAAATTGGCCGAACGGCATCTAAATTAGCAGCAGGAGCCTCGGGGCTTCGTGCGCTTGATCGGACCCTGGTTTCTTTAGGAGTTTCTTGGTGAATTCGACAGTCAAAACCGTAGCTTTCTGGCTGGTGATTGGGTTGTCCGCGTTGCTGTTGTGGCAGGTGATTCAGGCCGGCCGGAGCGGGCAGAAAGATAAAGAAATTAACTTTTCCCAGTTCACGAGCGACGTGGATCAGGGGAAGGTGCATGAAGTCCTCGTCGACGGCATGCAACTGCACGGGAAATATAGCGACGGCTCCCCTTTCCATACAACGGTGCCGGCGAACTATCCGGAGATGATCAAGGCGCTGCACGACAAGGGTATCTCGATGACGTTCCGGGACGCCAATAGCGGAAGCTGGCCCCTGCAGTTGTTAGGGACCTGGGCTCCGCTGATTCTGCTGGGCGCTCTGTGGTTCTTCATGATCCGCCAGATGCAGACCGGCGGCAATAAAGCGCTGTCGTTCGGGAAGAGCCGGGCTCGGCTGCTTTCGATGCAGCAGAAGAAAGTCACGTTCAAGGACGTGGCGGGCGTGGAAGAGGCCAAGGAAGAGCTGCGCGAGATTATCGAATTTCTGCGCGAGGCGCAGAAGTTCCA
>PMXH01000467.1 GCA_003165855.1 Acidobacteriaceae bacterium
TTGGCGGCCGCCAGTTGCGCGGTGCGCTGCCCCACTCTCTCCTCGAGTTCTTCATTGAGTTTGCGGATTTCCCTCTCGTCGGCCCGCCTCTGTGTGATGTCGCGAAACGCGACCACCCCGCCCCTGGCTGCGCCGTCTCTGCTCTTTAGCGGACTGCCGCTGGATTCGATCCAAACTCCGGTATCGAACTCGGCATTCCGCACGTACATCTCGGTCGTGCATGTCTCTCCGTGAATGGCTCGCAGCAGAGGATCTTGCTCGGGCGGGAAGGGTGTGACCGTATCGGGCAGGTAGGTTCCATAGTGATCGGTCCATCGCTCGGGGGGAACGTTGNNCCCGCTTGCGCTCGGTGATGTCACGGGCAATCTTCGAGGCGCCCACAACCGCCCCCCTGGCGTCCCGAATCGGCGAAATCGTCGCGGAAACGTCGATCATGGTGCCATCTTTCCGCACGCGAACGGTTTCGAAATGCTCCACGCTCTCGCCCTGCCGGATACGGTCCAGAATATCGGCCTCCTCATTCACCCGGCCCTGCGGGAAGAGCATCACCATCGTCTTGCCGATGGCCTCCGCTGCCGAATAGCCGAAGACCCTCTCGGCGCCGTGATTCCAGGCGGTGATCGTTCCGTTCAGATCCTTGCTGATAATTGCGTCATCCGATGACTCGACCACGGCCGCCAGGTGTTCGCGCCCTTCCTCCGCGCGCTTGCGTTTGGTGATATCCGTGCGGATCGCCATATACTGCCGCGGCTTGCCCTCGGAGTCGAGGAAGGGGACGATAGTCGCAGCCAGCCAGTAGATCGAACCATCCTTGGCGCGGTTGCGGATGTCGCCGTGCCACACTTTGCCAGTCCCGATGGTTTGGTACATCTGCTGGAAAAACTCCCTGGAGTGGTAACCAGAGTTCAGGATGCGGTGGTTCTGGCCTAGCAGTTCGTCCCGCGAATATTTGCTGACGGCGCAAAACTTGTCGTTGACGTAGGTGATCGCTCCCTGGACGTCAGTCGTGGCCACAATTGCGTGCTGGTCCAGGGCGAACTTCTGGTCGGCGACCTCCTTGAGCGTCTGCTCCCGCTGGGCTAGGCTTTCCCGCAGCGCTGCCTCCGTCTGCTCCAGCGCTTCGACCGCCGACGTCCTGTCGGCCAACTCGGCCAGCGTGCCCTCACGCTCCGCCAAGGTCTCTCTCAGCAACTGTTCGACCCGCTCGCGGTCGATAATCTCTAATCGCAGTTCACCGTTGACCCTGCGCAACTGTTGCGGACTGGGCAAGGCAATTGCCTTCGGCAGCAGCGGAATCAGCATCACCGCCGTTGCCACCGACGCCGCTGCGGTGATCGCCTTAACGATGCCGGATAGCACGTAGGAAGGCCGCCAGACGGTCCAGATCTCCATCAAGTGCGTCGTGCCGCAGCTCAGGATGAACAGACCAAACATCCAGAAGGGCCACTGAAAGGGCAGGTCGCGGTGGCGCCGCACAAGCAGGTAGATCAGCGCCGGAGCAATGCAGTAGTAGGAGAGCGTGATCAGACCGTCAGAGACAACATGCAGCCAAACGATCCACGGGTCCCACATGTAGCAGTAGCCGTGCGGCATGAAACTCTCTGACCGGGAACCAGCAGCGCGGCCAATAGCCTGGGCGCCAAGCCAGAGCGAACCTGCAGCCACGGGGGTGGCAATCCCTGCTTTGACGAGGCGAGATACCGTAGCGCGCTTCACGAGCCCGACGACTCCTTACCGCATTGCTTTCGTGAAGAGGGGTGGAACGAGGGGGAGCGATGCCGCTTTTACGATGCAGCCTCTTCAACTAGCCTATCGGCGGGGACCCGGAGNNTTCGTATCAGGGCATGCCTTCAGGCATGCCGTAAGTGCCTCGTTATGAATGCGCCTTCAGGCGCTGAGAGCCGAGATTCGAATCTCACCACGGCTGCTAAGGGTTCCCTAATCAATGAAGGAGATTAGGAAGAAAATGTGAGCGAGCCGCCATCCCCTAGGAGCTTCTATGTAGCTAACCCTCGCCACTCGTTTCATTTAGGAGCATTATATGTACAGTGAGATACATACAATATTGCCGGTACAAATGTTCCGACTGGAACATTAGAGCGATTTCAACCGGCTTTCCGTTCATTCTCGGACGCTTGCGGGGGTTCGTCTTCGTCCCACTCAAACGAGAGCGCCCGTGCGGTAGTCTCGATGGGCTCGAGTTCCGGAATGTCCTCCGCCACCGACGCGCCCAGCTCGGCAAACTTCCGCGCCGAAACCAGCACCCGGCTTTCGAGCGATCCAACCGCCTTGTTATAAGCTTCCACCGCGCGATCCAGTCCGGTTCCCACTGAGGTGATGTGGCCGGCGAGAAGGCGCAGGCGTTCGTGCAGCTCCTTGCCGAGAGCGCTGATCTGCTGCGCGTTACGCGCCAGTTTTTCCTGGTTCCATCCGTAGGCCACGGCTTTCAGCAGCGCGATCAGCGTGGTCGGCGACGCCGGAATCACTCGCTGCAGAACTCCTTGCTCGATCAAGCTGGGGTCCTGTTCCAGCGCGGCGCTGAAAAACGTTTCCCCGGGAAGGAACATCACGACAAACTCCGGCGTGGCTTCGAATTGCTCCCAATAGTTCTTGCCGCCGAGAGTTTTCATGTGATCGCGGACCTGCCGCGCATGATTGGCCAGACACGCGCGTCGAGTCTCTTCGTCGGTAGCTTCGGAGGCGTCGAGAAAAGCTTGCAGCGGTGTTTTCGCATCCACCACAACGTGCTTGCCGCCGGGCAGCTTCACGACCAGGTCCGGACGCAGCCTTCCAGTTTCTGTGGTCACGGACTCCTGTTCGGTGAAGTCGCAATAAGAGAGCATGCCGGCGATCTCAACCACGCGCCGCAACTGAATCTCCCCCCAGCGCCCGCGCACGTTGGGAGTGCGCAACGCCCGCACCAGATTGCCGGTCTCCGATTGCAGCTCTTTCTGGGTGGTGATGAGCGACTGCACCTGAGCGCGCAGTTCGCCATAGGCGTCGCCCCGCGCCACTTCCATCTGCTGAATCTGCGCATCCACTTTATTCAGCGAATCGCGCACCGGCGCGACCATGTCGGCAACAGCCTTTTGCCGGGCTTCCAGATCGCCCCTGGCTTGGCTTTGAAAACGCTTAAGAGTCTCTTCGGCAATCACCAGGAACGTCGAGTTATTGCTCTTCAAGGCCTCGGACGCTAAAGCCTTAAAGGCATTACGCAATTCCTCGCTGGCGCGGGTCAATAATTCGACCTTTTCGTTGCTGGTCTTACGTTCCGATTCGAGGGTGGATTCGAGTCGGGCCTTGCTGGCTACCAGCTCGGTTTGGACCTGCAAAAGCCGCGCCAGATCGGCCTTTTCGGCCGCTAAGTCCTTTTCCATCAATGATAAGTGGGTGTTGAGCGCGGCGGTGCGCGAGCGCAGCACAAGCCAAGCAATCAAACCTCCAAACACTAGGCCGATGACCCCTATGACACCTGGTTCCATAGCGAAGGTAACTACTCAGACCGGATACCACGTTCTAGCGTAGCACTAGCAGCAAGTTTGAGCCCGAGTTTGGATCCCTCCCAGGATCGAGTCAAGTAGGCACAAGCTAATGCTAAGGGCCCCTCGAGTAGTCGGTAGAAGATTTGCAATGGCGCTTTTGCTGTTGATCGGCGCCGCCTCGGTTCCGCTGTCGTCTCGCTTGATGGCTTCTTCCGATGGAAATGCGGACTCTGCGCAGCGGACCCGAGCAACCTTAAAGCCGGCCGCGGCCGCCTCCCCCGACATTCCTTTCATCGACTACGATCTGCAAGCCGAACAACTGCTTCTGGACCTGGCCAATCAAGCGCGGGCGCAAGCCGGTGCTCCACCCCTGAAGCTCGATGCCGGCCTAAGCCGTGCGGCCCGCGCCCACGCCGAAACCATGTTCGCGGCGCGGCAGCTTTCGCACCAGTTTGACGGCGAGCCCTCCCTACCCCAACGCCTGGCGGCCGCAACCCAAACCCAACTCGATCAGGAAGGCGAAAACGTCGCGCTCGATTTCGACGCCGCCGACGGACACAAACATCTCATGCTGTCCCCTCCGCATCGCGCCAACCTGCTCAACTCGGCCTATAACGTGGTCGGATTAGGTGTGGTTCGGAGCGGAGACCGGTTGTACATTGTGCAGGACTTCGGCCATGCCCTCCCCAGTTATTCCGCCGCGGAAGTGAAGGATCGGGTTGCAGCGACGGTGACGCAGGCGCGGCACCAAGCCAACCAGCCTGCTCTCGCCCGCAGCGATCTGCCCACTGCCGACGATGCGGCCTGCTCCATGGCGCAAGCGGACAAGCTCGGCACCTCCCCCGTTCGTCAGCTTGCCCAGCGTTACACGGTGTTGACCTACACCAGCCTGCATCCGGAAACGCTGCCCGGCAATGCCAGCCATATACTCTCCGGCCACAACCTGCGCAGCTTCTCAGTGGGCGCCTGCTATGCGCGCACCAGCACCTATCCCACGGGCGTGTATTGGGTGGTGTTATCGCTGGACTGAAAGCGGAAATCGAACTCTACGCGCGAACCTGTTCAAGGCGCTTCAGCCTGGGCAATGACTTAATAGACTTACCCGCCTTCTGCTGGGCGAGCCGGATCTCATACAGGCTTTGCAGATTCAGCCAGAATTCCGCAGTCATGCCAAAGAAGTGGGCTAGGCGCAGGGCCGTGTCGCCGGTGATGGCGCGCCTTCCATTTAAAATTTCGGTGATGCGGTTCGTCGGAACCTTGAGTTGCCGTGCCAGTTCGGCCGCGCTCATTTTCAACTCACTGAGCTCTTCGGCCAAATGTTCCCCTGGATGTATCGCAGTCACTGGCATGGCACGCTCCTAATGATAATCGACGATCCGATGCTAACCTAGGTGGGCCATTTTCCATTCTTTGTGAGTATGGCCCTCAATTTTGTGAATAGATGCCTATGCATTCTCTTGCCCGGTACGTCTTCAATGGTCGAGATGAATCTTGGACTATTGGACGCAATCTTAATGGTGACGGAATCGTCGCGATTCCGCTTCGCCCAAACGTGGATACTCAGAGGAACTACGATTGTTTCTGACTTAGCCATGCTGCATTTTATGCCGCTGATATAGGCTCGGCAATGTTAAGGCACGGCCGCGCCTCGTGTTCCCCCTTGTGCTAACCTTGCTCTGCCCTCCGTCTGCGGTTCCCTATGGAACTCACGCACGAGGTCCGCGTCGGCACGGCTGGCTGGTCTTATAAAGACTGGGACGGCGTCTTCTATCCCTCGGGCATGCAGCGCCGCAAGCAGCATCCGCTGGAATATCTGGCGCGCTTCTTCGATACCACGGAAATCAACACATCGTTTTACGGACCGCTGAAGCCCGAGTGGGCCAAGCTCTGGTGCCGCAAGGTCGCGGCTGTGAACACGAAATTTCTGTTTACGGCCAAGCTTTATCGTGCGTTCACACACTCTCCCATCGCAGTCATGGAGCCGACTTCGGCCGCGACCATCCGTCCCACCGACGAAGACGAGGCCCGCACCCGCGAAGGCCTCGACGCAATCGCCAGTGAAGGACGGCTGGGCGCGCTGCTCATCCAGTTTCCCGTATCGTTCAAGAACACTTCGCTAAACCGCGAATATCTCGATCGCCTGCTGCGCCAGTTCATCGAGTATCCGCGCGTGGTGGAGGTGCGCCACTCCAGCTGGAACGACGCGGCAACGCTGGCCGCGTTCACGCAGAAAAATGTCGGCTTCTGCAACATCGATCAGCCGCTGCTCGGCCGCTCGCTCGCGCCTACCGAACATGTGACCGGCGCGATCGGCTACGTTCGCCTGCATGGCCGCAACTACGAGCACTGGTTTGCCGATCAAAGCTCTGACAATCAGCGTTCCGATTCCGACAACCGCAACGACCGCTACAACTATCTCTACAATCAGCAGGAACTCGCGGGCTGGAAAGAAAGAATCGCAAGCGTCGCCGAGCGCGCGTTGACGACTTACGTGATCACTAACAACCACTTCGAGAGCAAAGCGGGTGTGAACGCGCTGGAGTTGAAGGCCATGATCAGCGGCAAGCGCGTGCTGGCTCCGCCCACGCTGATCCAAAAGTATCCCGAGCTGAGAAAGATTGCGGATGCTGCGGAAGATTCCGGCGATAATTTAGGAGCCTCTAAGCAAAACCTCCTCTTCCACCAATAGCGGGGTAGAACCCTCCACTAATCTCTGACGTAACTGTGTCGAAGTGCAAAATGCTTCATCTTGACGGGCTAATTCTGGAGGGGCACACTCAATGTCGGTTGCGCTGGTTTCTCTTCAAAGCGCAGGAAGGCTCGCCATGCGTCCACTTCGCCTTGCACTTCTCAGGAAGCTCAGTTGGGGAAGCCGGGCTTCTGTTTTACTGCTCCTGTACACGACAACAGCGATCACCTCATCTGCTCAGACTTTCACCACACTGCACAGCTTCGACGGCGCCGATGGCCACGGCCCTGCCGCCGGGCTCGTCCAGGCTGCGAATGGGCTCCTCTATGGGACGACGAGCGGTGGCGGAGCCAGCAACGATGGCACGGTTTTCAAGATCCTCCCGGATGGCACGCTAACGACGCTTTACAGCTTCTGCTCACAGAGCGCTTGCGCGGATGGGAAAGGCACCGGTGCGGTGTTGGTCCAGGCACCCGACGGGAACCTGTACGGTACAACGGCTGCGGGCGCTACCAACGATGCTGGCACGGTCTTCGAGATCACCCCAAAGGGCGCACTGACGACACTCTACAGCTTTTGTTCGCAAAGCAATTGCACGGACGGCTATTCCCCCCAAGCGGGGCTGGTCCGATCCGCCAATGGGGACCTCTACGGAATAACAACCGAAGGCGGGGCCAGCAACTCTGGCACGGTCTTCAAGGTCACACCGGGTGGCACGCTGACGACGCTGCACAGCTTTTGCTCGCAGAGCGGCTGCGCGGATGGGGAATTACCCCAAGCGGCGCTGGTGCAAGTCACCAATGGGGACTTCTACGGGGTAGCGCGCTTCGGCGGGGCCAGCGGTGTTGGCACGGTCTTCCAAGTCACCCCGAGTGGCACGCTGACGACCATTCACAGCTTCGATTCGGCGGACGGCGCCTCTCCCTTCGCTGGCCTGATCCAGGCTGCGAATGGAAACCTCTACGGGACTACCCCTGAGGGAGGAGCGAATGGCACTGCCTGTCCTGGAGGCTGTGGCACGGTCTTCGAAATCACCCCAAGCGGAACGTTGACGACGCTTTACAGCTTTTGCTCGCAGAGCGATTGCACAGACGGCAGTGCGCCCTTTGGAGGCCTCGTCCAGGCCACCGACGGAAACTTTTTCGGGACCACATCAGCAGGGGGAGCCAAGAACCAAGGTACGGTCTTTGAAATCACCCCAAATGGCACGCTGACTACCTTGCATAGCCTCGACTCGATCGACGGCACACTGCTATACGCTGGGCTGGTGCAGGACACTAATGGGAACTTCTACGGGACAACGGCGAGCGGCGGGGCCAACGACGACGGCACGGTCTTCGCCCTGTCTGTTGGTCTCGACCCATTCGTCGAAACGCAGCCCACCCGAGGCGGGGTAGGAGCGGCCGTCAAGATTTTGGGAACCAAGCTAAATGGCGCGAGCAACGTCGCGTTTGACGGCACAGGCACTGTCTTCACGGTGGTCTCGGACTCTGAGATCAGGACCACTGTACCGACGGGCGCAAGCACGGGTCTTGTGACGGTGACGACACCGGCAGGCACGCTGACAAGCAACCAGAAGTTCCAGGTCACGCCGTAAATCACAAGCATCCACAGGGCGGGTTGCGGATCCCATCTGCTCAGTCTGGTTTTGGGATCGGCTCCGAGAGCGGAGGCGTACCCGCCTCCGGGTGCGGTTTCACGACGGTTGGCCTATGCACCCATCTTCGCGTGGTCGGACATGCGCCGTTTGTTATGGCGCAGAGCGACATTCATGAATACATTGCCCAGGGAAGTTTCAAAGCAGATCATCAGCGCTTCCACGTCTTCACTGGTCTTGTCGCCGTCCTCGCAAGTCAGCAGCAGCGGAGGATGCACGCGGAAGTGGAAACCCTGATCGTTCAGCGCGCAGACCGCATTGCCCACGACCTGGTTGGCCAGTTCGAAGATGGTTTCCTTGATTAGCCCATCGGACTCGGGCAAGGCTGCGCCCGCATAGTGGCTGGCCACGCGCAGGGCGGTTTGTGGCTCCAGGTCCAGAATGATGCGGCCTTCGATGTCGCCGGTAAGCGCCACCATTCCGGCCACGCCTTTGCGGCGATAGCCGTCCTCTTCCATCGAGAGGTTGCCCACCTTCGTGGTGCCCGACAGGCCTTGCGACAGCACGGCATCGGCCGCATTGATGAAAGGCTGAATCAGATCCATCTTCATGCGATTACACCCCCGAGCCGGCCGCGGTCGCCACGACTCCGTCTTCTCCAAGCACGTATTTGATGACTTCGTACAGCACTTCCGGCTTTACCGGCTTCTGCACGAAATGGCGCGCCCCGCGCTGCAGTGCGGCCACAATGTTTTCCTGGTAGCCCACTGAAGACACCATCACGACACGGGCTTCGGGGTGCGCCTGCACGATTTTCTCGGCGGCCTCGATGCCCTCCATTTGCGGCATGGTGATGTCCATCAGCACGAT
>PMXH01000522.1:0-8720 GCA_003165855.1 Acidobacteriaceae bacterium
GGTGTGGGCAAACTTCTCGCAGAACAGCTTCAGCTCAACTCCGTGTTGCAGGGCGATGGAGACGGCCAGGGCGAAGCTATCCATCAGGCCGCTGACGGTCGAGCCTTCCTTGGCCATGGTGATGAAGAGTTCGCCGGGCTGGCCGTCAGGATAGAGGCCGACGGTGATGTAGCCCTCGTGGTCTCCTACCTTGAATTTATGGGTGATGGAGGCGCGCTCCTCCTGCAGCTTGTGCCGGACGGCGCGGGGAGGAGCGTTAAGGTTCTCTTCTTGCTGTGGCGCGGCCGCCCCCGGCCGCGGGTCGTCTTTGCTGGAGTTCGCAGTCTTGGTACCCGCCGCCGAGAGGGGTTGAGACTTCTTGCATCCGTCGCGATATACGGCGACCGCCTTCAGGCCGAGCTTCCAGGCCTGCAGGTAAGCCTCCATGATGTCTTCGACCGATGCGTTCTCGGGAAGATTGACCGTCTTCGATATAGCCCCCGAGATAAACGGCTGCGCCGCCGCCATCATCTTCAGGTGGCCCATGGGAGCGATGGACCGCGTCCCCTTGGCCGGCTTGAACGAGCAATCGAAGACCGCCAAGTGCTCATCCTTAACATGCGGAGCCCCTTCAATAGTCCCAGTCGCGTCGATGTAACTAACAATCGCATTCGCCTGATCGTGGTCGTATCCCAGCTTGAACAGCGCCGTAGGCACAGTCTGATTGACGATCTTAATCATGCCTCCGCCAACGAGTTTCTTAAACTTCACTAAAGCCAAGTCAGGTTCGACTCCTGTGGTCGCGCAGTCCATCATGAAACCTATTGTGCCTGTGGGGGCTAACACTGTTACTTGGGAGTTGCGATAGCCAAACTTTTCGCCGTGGGCTAGGGCTTCGTCCCAGCATTGTTTGCTGGATTCGTAGAGTGGGGTGGGGACGTTGTTTTTGTTGATGTTGTTGACGCTGGCGCGGTGCATGCGGATTACGTCGAGGAAGGGTTCGCGGTTGATGTACCAGCCGGGGCAGGCGGCTCCGGGCATTTTATCTGCTGCGGTGATGCCGAGACGAGTGGCGACGGTGTCGGTTGCGGGAGTGAGTGGGGCGCATTGTTCGGCGATGCGACTCGATTGCAGGTAGGCTTCGCCGCACATGATGGCGGTGACGCAGGCGGCGTAGTCGCGGCCGGCGTCGGAGTCGTAGGGCAGGCCGGCGGCCATTAGTAGCGCGCCTAGATTGGCGTAGCCCAAGCCTAGCGGGCGGTAGTCATGCGAGTTGCGCATGATGGCTTCGGTGGGATAGCCAGCGTTGTCGACGAGGATTTCCTGGGCGGTGATTAAAACGTCGACGGCGTGACGGTAGGCTTCGACATCGAAAGTGCCGTTGGGAGCGAACTTGAGAAGATTCAGGCTCGCGAGGTTGCAGGCGGAATCGTCGAGGAACATGTATTCGCTGCACGGATTCGAGGCGTTGATGCGGGCGGTGTGCTTCGACGTGTGCCAGCGGTTGGTGGTGGTGTCGTACTGCATGCCGGGATCGCCGCAGTGCCAGGTGGCCTCGGAAATTTTCTTGAGGAGGTCTTTGGCTTTGTAGGTTTTCATGACGGTACCGTCGCCGATCGCCTTGGTGGAGAAATCGGTGTCGCGGACTACGGCATACATGAAGTCGTCGGTGACGCGGACGGAGTTGTTGGCGTTCTGGAAGAAGATGGAGGAGTAGGCGTCGGAATCGGGATGGGAGCCGTCGTATCCTTGGGCGACGAGGGCGTGGGCTTTGGCTTCTTCTTTCTGTTTGCACTCGATGAACTCGACGATGTCGGGATGGTCGACGTTGAGGATGACCATCTTGGCGGCGCGGCGAGTCTTGCCTCCGGACTTGATGACGCCGGCGAACGCGTCAAAACCTTTCATGAAGCTGAGGGGGCCGCTGGCGGTGCCTCCGCCGCTGAGACCTTCGGTGGAACCACGCAGCGGGGAGAGATTGGTACCGGTGCCGCTGCCCCACTTGAAGAGCATGCCTTCGGTCTTGGCGAGAGTGAGGATGGAATCGAGGGAGTCTTTGACCGAGTTGATGAAGCAGGCGGAGCATTGCGGCTTGCTGTAGCCGGTGACGCCGAACTCGACTTGCTGAGTTTGGGGATTCCAATGCCAGTTGCGGGCGTCAGAATTGGGCTCGATGCGGTCGCAGCCGACGTTGAACCAGACGGGCGAGTTGAAGGCGGCGTACTGGCGGACGAGGATGTGGACGAGTTCGTCGTGGAAGGTGGCGCCGTCTTCGGGAGTTTTGAAGTAGCCCTGAGCCAATCCCCAGTCGCGGATGGTTTCGGCGACGCGGGTGACGAGCTGGCGGACTCCGGTTTCGCGCTCGGGGGTGCCGACTTTTCCATGCAAGTATTTCGAGGCCACGATATTGGTGGCGGTCATGGACCAGTCTTTGGGGACTTCGACGTCTTTTTGTTCGAAGATGACGTTGCCTTGCGCGTCGGTGATCTGAGCGAGGCGGAGATCCCATTCGAGTTCGTCGTAGGGAGAGACGCCGGGCTTGGTGAAGAAGCGGCGGAAGGAAAGGCCGGGTGCGGTCTTCTTGACGGGGGTGACAGGGGATGCGGGGGTGGAATCGACGGAAGTAGTTTTGACCTCGGGCATTGATCTCTCCATTAATAGTTAGATTCTGTGTAACGCAGCCCGATTCGGCGTCCATGGGGGTGGAAGGGGGGAATTGGGCCGTACCCGAATGGGAAATTGTTCGGGGTAAGGCGTGTTTCTTTTAAAGAACGTTTCTTTCGCCCCGTTGGGGCTGGTGACTCTTAAGGCCTTTGGTAGTACCGTCCCTACGGGACTCGGTTCCATTTACTTCTTCTCACCCCGGCACTTCCGTGCCGGGCTTTCACATGCCGCCCCTTCGGGGCTGGAGTGCGATGAATCTCCACTACATCTCCCCAAACTCGGCTCTCCGCCCATCGGATCGTGACCCTCAGGGGCTAAAGCCCCATTCATAACGGCATCTTTCGGCACGGCTGAAGCCGTGCCCTGATACGAATCAAAACGGCCAGCTAACTATCTAACCGCAGCGCTGAAGCGCTGCGCCACCCAAAATCCATCGCGGGCGGCCCCTTCGTTTAGAAACCGGAGGGGAGGGGGTGAGGACAGTGAAGGTTCTTGTCGGCTCCGGAATCGGGATGCGGGGGTGCGGGCGCGGAGTCCGTTTCTCGACCCGGCTGCGTTGCCTGGGCGGCGGATGGAATGCTGTTGGCAGAGTCGGACAGGAGTGTCCGACCCACACGGTCTGTGGTCACACGACCTGCAGGCACCCGGTCTGCGGTGAATTCCAGGGACGACTGGAAGTCGGCGGACAGGCCGGAGGCTTTTTCGGCGGAGGAGAGCATCCAGTGGTTGAGGGCGGTGCAGATGCTGCGGCGCTGGGTCTGGTCTTCGATCACGACGAAGCGGAGGAAACAGAGTTTGGAGGCGAGACGGTCGCGCATGGGATTGATGCGGGTGAACATGCGGTCGAGGGTGAAGGCCATGTCGTCGTCTTCGGAGAACTGGAGGATGGCGAGCATGCGACGTTGGGTGGGGTCTTTGGAAACTTCGGCATTTGTGGTGGTGGACGCAGCTGCCGAGCTTTGCTCGGCTGGCCCCCTCGACTCCGCTCGGGGCAGGCTCCCGAATGCGTCCGTCCCCACATGGTCCGCGGAGGGGGATAAAGGCATGATTTCTTCTGCGAGGGCGAAGATGCCGGGTTTGCTGGGGACGACGAGGAGGCTGTGAGGGGAATCGCAACGGAACCAGCGCGACCATTGCAGGCGGCGGGGGTCGATGGGACGATCAAAGCCGTGGCGAACCAGGGAATCGGTGACCAGGCGGGTTAAAGACTCCATCTCGGGCTCCTGAAACCGGGGCTTCGGGCTTCGGCTTTCGGGCTTCGGCCAGAAAGTTCAAAACTAAACCCCGGTGAAACAAGTTCTTGCTGACTGATTTAGTCGTCCGCCGGGGGGAGGATCCGGGGGACGGCCACCGCACTGAAAAAACCCGGCTTCCGGCTTCCGGCTTCCGGACCAGAAAGCTTTTCGAGGCTTAGCCTTATGCCAGCGTTTTGTTACATTTACGGAGATGGCGCCGAGTCACCTCTGGCTTGGCGCCACGCCGCAAGTCCTACAGACTGCTCTCTGCTACTTCACCTGCCTGAAAACCGCCCCGTTCCCGCGAGACGAATTTCAAAGGGCTATGGGATTGCAAAGTTACTCCCGCTTATTGTGCCTGTCAAGGGGGAAACACTACAGGTTGTATCCTCAGCAATGACGGGCTTGGTACGGGGGTGGAGGAATCGTTTTCCACAAGAGGAATTCATGGTGTGTTCACAAATGCAGTTGCCAGTGGTCAGTGGGCAGTGGCCAGCAAAAACCTTCCGACTCCCGGGCTACGAAAGTATTCAGAGGGAGCGAAGGGCTGGGGTGGAGTTGCGGCGGGGAATCCGGGGTGTTGTTCATAAATGCAGTGGCCAGTGGTCAGTGGCCAGTTAAATCCTTTGGGGCCCAGCGGCTGGGAACGCTTGGAGGGAGCGAAAGCCTTGGCTGGGATTGCGGCGGTCGCGGTGGGGTTGGGGAGATTTGCGGGTTAGATGAGGCGGGAGCGAGAGGCTGGTGGGAATCTCGCTGCGCTCGGGAGCTTCGGTCTGGCTGGCTAGCAGGGGCACATAGATGTCTTCGAAGATCTGGCGAGGGGCGATGCGGAGAACGCCGTCGGAGGATTCGACGAGATAGTCGCCCTTGCGGCCGGAGTGCTGCCGGCCGAGAGAGTCGGTGAAGGAGAGGCTGGAGGTGAGTTGTTTGGCTTTGACGAGGAAGCGGGTGCGATAGGTGATCCATGGATTGGTTGCTTTCATTGGTGCCAGCCGGGTGTCAATTCAGTTCTCAGTTGTCAGTTGTCAGTTGTCAGTTTTTTGGTTTTTAGTTTTCGATATTGAATTTACGACTGGTTTTGGCGCTGATTGGTGGCGGCCGGTTCTTGTCGTCGGCCGACTTCCCGATTCATTTTCGATGAGAGGGCGAAATAAAATGTACGGGCGAAAGGGCGCGCGGTCAATTCAGTATTTTTGGTGCAGTTGAGGAAAATGTTGGGCGGGGATTTTCGTGGAGCAGCAGGGATTAAGGGCATGGTCGGATATATCCCGCTAAGCGGCTTTGAGAGCGCGAGTTGGGTCTATGGGAGAGCGTGAGGGGGGAAGTTTGGGAGAGCGGAGCGGCAGAATGTTCACAGGGATTGCACAGGAAATGCAGAAAGGCAGTGGCCAGTGGTCAGTGGTCAGTGGTCAGTGGCCAGTGGCCAGTAATCAGTTGGGGGAACTTTCGCTCGCTGCGCTTCGCGGGACAGCCGGAGGCGGCTGTCTCCACATGAGGCGAGGAGAACCATGCAAGAGAACGCATCGAGACCGCTGAAGGAGCGTGAGGGGGATAGGGATCCCCTTCGGCAAGCTCAGGGCAGGCTTTCGACTTCGTGGCCGCTTCGCTTTGCGAAGCGGCCACTACGCTCAGGATGACAGGTCGGTTTAGCGGTGAGCTAGAGCTGGTTCGTGGACGGATTTGCCGGACTTGAAGGCTTCGTAACGGGCGTTGATTTCGTCCCAGTTGATTACGTTCCACCAAGCGGCTAGATATTCGGGGCGGCGGTTGTTGTATTTCAGGTAGTAGGCGTGCTCCCAGACGTCGTTGCCGAAGATGGGATGAAGGCCTTGCGAGATGGGGCTGTCCTGGTTAGGGGTGGAGATGATTTGGACTTCGCTGCCTTTGCCGGCGAGCCAGACCCAGCCGGAGCCGAATTGCTTGACGCCGGCGTCGTTGAACTTGGTTTGGAAATCTTTGAAGGTGCCGAAAGTCTTGGTGATGACTTGAGCGATGGGGCCGGTGGGATCGCCGCCGCCTTTGGGCTTCATGATCTTCCAGAACATGGAGTGGTTGACGTGGCCGCCGCCGTTGTTGCGGACGGCACCGCGAATGTCCTCGGGGATGGCGTTGAGGTCGCGGATGAGATCTTCGGCGGACTTGCCGGCGAGTTCGGGATGTTTTTCGAGGGCGGCGTTGAGATTCTTGACGTAGGCGGCGTGGTGCATGTCGTGGTGAAGAGTCATCGTCTGCTTGTCGATGACGGGTTCGAGGGCTGCGTAATCGTAGGGCAGGGGCGGTAGTTCGTGAGACATGATTTTTCCTCCAGAGTTCTTATTGTACTGATGACGGGATCGCGGGTGCGGATTCAGACGAAGCGGCGTCCAGCTTTGGATGACGGGGACGGTGGCGCGGTTGCGAGGGATTGTATGTCTGCAGCGATAAAGACTGGGAAAATCTAGTTGGTAGGTGGGCCGAGGACTTCGCGGACTTTGCGGGAAAGGCTTTGCAGGGTGAAGGGTTTTTGCAGGAAGGCTCTGGGGGCATCGGCGGAGGCGTTGGCGTCGACGGCGTCCTGGGCGTAGCCGGAGAGATAGAGGACTTTGATGCCGGGGCGAGCGGGAATGAGTTGCTGGACGAGTTCGTGGCCGCTGAGGCCGGGCATGACGACGTCTGTAATGACGAGGTGGAGGATGCCGGGGTGGCTGGCGGCGAGGGCGAGACCGGCGTTACCGTTCTCGGCTTCGAGGACGTGATAGCCGCGGGCTTCGAGAGTTTCGCGAACCAGCTGGCGGACGGACTCTTCGTCTTCGACGAGCAGGATGGTTTCCGATCCGCCGACGGCGGCGAGGGAAACGGGAGCGGCGCCGTGAGCCTCGGAGGGTTCGTCGACGCGGGGGAAATAAATGGTGAAGACGGTGCCGCGGCCNNTTTCCTTGGTGGTGAAGAAGGGCTCGAAGATGCGCGCCTGGGTGTCGCGGTCCATGCCGAGGCCGGTGTCGCTGACGGAAATCCTGATGTAGGGGCCGTTCTGGATGAAAGTGTTTTCGGGGCGGTAGGAGTCGTCGAGGATGACGCTGGCGGTGCGAATGGAGATTTTGCCGCCGCTGGGCATGGCATCCTTGGCGTTGACCACGAGGTTCATGATGACCTGTTCGAGCTGGCCGGCATCGGCGCGGGTGCAGCCGACGGCGGGGGCGAGATGAGTGACGAGTTCGATATTCTCGCCGATGAGCGGGCGCAGGAGACGATCCATGTCCTCAACGATGGAGTTCACGTCGATGACTTTGAGTTCGAGAAGTTGTTTGCGGCTGAAGGCGAGGAGTTGGCGAGTGAGCGTAGTGGCACGATCGGAGGCCTGCTGAATGGCTGCGGCCTTGGAGTGGAGCGGGTCGCCGGGAGTGAGGCGGTCGAGGAGAACCTCGGTGTAGCCGCTGATGACCATGAGCAGGTTGTTGAAGTCGTGAGCGATGCCACCGGCGAGGCGGCCGACAGCCTCCATTTTCTGGGCCTGACGGAACTGGTCTTCGAGGACGCGGCGCTCGGTGATGTCTTCGGCGATGGCTTCAAGGACGTCGGCGGGCTCATTTTCGGTGGCGACGGCGCGGCCGCTGATGCGGACGGTGATGGTGCCGCCGTCCTTGCGCTTCCAGCGGACTTCAAAGCCGTCCATGCGTCCGGAGCGGCGGAATTCGTCGACCAGGCGGGTGTATTCGCCGGGATCGAGGAAGACATCCTTTTGAGGATCGAGGGCCAGGACTTCGAGAGCGGAGTTATAGCCCAGCATTCCGATGAGGGCGGGGTTGACGTCGAGAAACTGGCCTTCGAGGCTGGAGCGATAGATACCGTAGACCGCAGTCTGCACCAGGGAGCGATAGCGGACTTCGGAGCGGCGCAGAGCCTGCTCGTTGCGTTTGTGATCGATGGCGGCGGCTAGCTGCCGCGAGATCAGGGTGAGGACTTCTTTGTCGCGCTCGGAAAGACGCGTGTTTTTGGAATAGCTTTTGAGGATGAGCGCTCCGAGGACGTGATGGTTGACCTTGAGGGGGACACCCAGCCATTGAAGCGCAGGCGGGGCGGTGAGTTCGACTTCGCCGCGCTGCTGTAGTTGCTGCGCGAGTTCGGGAGTGCAGAGCAGGGGCTCGCCGGTGCGCAGAACGTACTCGAGGAGACCGCGGGCAAGTTTTCCGGGCGCGGGAGCGGACTGCCGCTCATCGACGAAGTAGGGAAAACTGAGCACTTGCGATTCGGGATCGTGAATGGCGATGGAGAAGTTGCGGGCGCACATGAGTTCGTCGACGATGCCGTGGATGGCGGCGAAGAACTGCTGGAGATCCTGTGAGGCGCCGGCTTTCTCGGCGATGCGATAGAGAGCGGAGTTAAGAGCTTCGGCGCGTTTGCGTTCCGAGATGTCGCGATAGGTGGCGTAGAAGGCNNGGGAAAGCTGCTCGCCGCGCTTCAGGCATTGCGCGATCCATTGGGCTTCGGCGCAACGATCGGGAGGGAAGATTAGCGAGTCGATGGGCTGGCCCAGGATCTCGGACGAGGAGTAGCCGAACACGCGCTGAAACTCACGGTTGACGCATTGCGTGCGGAGCGAGGGATCGACCACGATGAGAGCGTCGGGCGAACCTTGAAAGAGTTGTTCGAGATACTGGCGGCGGATTTCGAGGGCGGCCGGGGAAGGGATTAGTTGGGAAGTTAGAGCATCGGAAATGGTTGTTCCGGAGATGGTTGCTTCAGAGATCGTGGCTTCAGAGATGTGGACCTCGGCAGGGGAGGCCAGGAGGTTCCAAGAGAGAGAAGATGGTGGAGCGGGGCTGGCGACGCTGGGTGGAACGAACGAGGGTGAGGCTCCGCGCT
>PMXH01000522.1:8810-8971 GCA_003165855.1 Acidobacteriaceae bacterium
TAGCGCAGGCCCTGGCGGTAGCGCACAATGGCTCGGACTTTGACGGGGTAAGGACTGAGGGGCAGAGGAATGTCGAGAGAAACGATCTCGCCGGTTTCGAGCTCGCCGGTGAGGGTGGCGCCGATGCCATCCTGGCCGAGTTCGGTGGAGCGTCCCCAGCA
>PMXH01000078.1:0-1053 GCA_003165855.1 Acidobacteriaceae bacterium
TTTCTTATGTGCGCAAGCACAACTTGTATGTGCGTCCCGTGAGCGGAAATGCCGAGAAGCAGCTCACGAAAGACACCGGGAACGATCTGTTTAACGGGGACATCGATTGGGTCTACGCCGAAGAGTTGAACGTACGCAGCAATTATTTCTGGTCGCCCGACAGCAAAGAGATTGTCTTTTTGCACATGGATGAGACCAAGGTTTCAACTTATCCCATCACCAACTTGATCCCGACGCATCCGACGGTGGATAACGAAAAATATCCGAAAGTCGGGGGCGCGAATCCTGGGGTGAAGCTGGGGGTGGTCGATGCCGACAAAGGCAAGGTGCGCTGGATTTCATTGACTGACGACGCGGAGGCTTACATTCCGCGCTTTGGCTGGGTGCGCGATGGAGTGGTGTGGGCGGAGGTTTTGAATCGCAATCAGGACAAGATGGATTTGTACTTTGTCGATGCGAAATCGGGTAAGTCACGAATCGTTCTGACAGAGACCACGCCCGGCGCCTGGATCGACTTCGATCATGTGGAGGTTCGTTTCCTGAAGTCCAGCGACGCGTTCCTGTGGCCGAATTGGCGTGACGGGCACATGCATCTCTACCTCTACAGCTTCGATAGGCAGAACCCAACAGGGGCGGACGCAAAACTGGAACGACAGCTTACACACGGTGACTTTGAGGTGCTGGGAATCGAGGGAGTGGACGAAACGGCGGGCACGGTATTTTTCCTGGCCAACCCGGGTGATCCGCGGCAGCAGCACATCTGTTCTGTAAAGCTGGATGGAACTGCCTTGCAACAGCTCACGCACGATGAGGGAATGTATTCCGGAGAGTTCTCCGAGGATGGCAAACATTTTGAGCAGACATTCAAGGGGCCGCTGACCGCCCCGCGCATCTCTCTGTGTTCAGTGGGCGCGTCGTGTGCACCGGTGTGGGAGGCGCGCGATGAAGTGGCGGAGTACGGACTGCGAGTTCCAAAGTTTCTGGAGTTCAAGGCGGAAGATGGGAGCAGGCTTTACGGGCGTCTATTACTGCCGCCAGACCCGCCAGCTAGCG
>PMXH01000078.1:1061-4318 GCA_003165855.1 Acidobacteriaceae bacterium
AACTACGACACCATCTACACCGAGCGTTACATGGGGCAACTCAAGGACGACGCGGCGGGTTACCGCGAATCCGATGTGACGAGTGCGGCGACGAATCTCCACGGGGCGCTGTTGATTGCACACGGGACCGGCGATGACAACGTGCATTTTCAGAACAGCGTGCAGATGGTCAACGCGCTGATCAATGCGGGTAAACAATTCCGGCTGATGATCTATCCCAATAAAACCCACAGCATCGCGGGAAGCGAGTCGCGGGATCACCTGTTCCACATGATTGAAGACCACTTTGAACAGGAGCTGAAGTAGGAAGCCAGCAGAGCCCGAAAACTCGCCGGCATTTGCTATCTTTTCTTGTCAGGCTTGCGAGAGGAACTTACTCTGTTCGAGCTTGTCTTTCTGGAATCTTCTTTCGAAGAGTTACCTTTGGATGACGTCTCCTTGGCGGAGCTTTCCTTTGAAGAATCGGTCTTGGATGAATCTTCCGACTTGGACTTCTCTTCCTTCTTCGCGTCTGAACCTCCGCCATCGGACGCCGTGGCGTGAGATTTGTTGGCGTAGTCGGTGACGTACCAGCCCGATCCCTTGAACTGCACGGCGGGCGCGGAGATCATCTGCTCTACGCGGCCTCCGCATTCCGGGCACTTCTTCACCATCTTGTCGGAAAACTTCTGGATTTTCTCGAAGCGGTGACCGCACTTCTCGCATTCATATTCGTAAAGAGGCATGAGTTTTGAGACGGTTGTGAGGAAAAATCACTTTCACCTTGATTCTAGGGGCGGACGTCGATTGCGTCAATTCGGAGCGCGGGCACGGTGCTAGACTTCCGGCTATGAAGGACGCTGACGATCCGGACGAGGAATTCCCTGACCCTGAGCTCCATAGTCAGGCTCAATCGAAAGCTGCTAGACACAAGACCGCCTCAACCGTGCAGGCTGCGGGGCCGGCCCTTTATCTTGTCGCCACGCCCATCGGCAACCTCGAAGACATCACGCTGCGCGCCGTGCGCGTGCTGAAGGAAGTGGATCAGATCGCGTGCGAAGACACGCGGCAAACGCAGAAGCTGCTCAATCACTATGGCATCACCACTCGCACTGTCAGCTATCACGAACATAATGAGATGACACGCGCGACGGAGCTGGTCAAGGAAATGCAGGAGGGAGCGAGCGTCGCGCTGGTGACCGATGCGGGCATGCCGGGAATTTCCGATCCCGGCTATCGGCTGATTTCGCTGGCCATCCGGCACCATGTGCCGGTGGTGCCGATTCCCGGAGCGTCAGCGTTTCTGGCGGCGCTGGTGGCCAGCGGCTTGCCCACGGATTCGTTTCGATTCAGCGGATTTCTTCCGGCGAAGCGTGGCGAGCGGCGGGCGGTTCTGGAGGCGATCCGGACGTCGCCGCGCACCCAGGTTTTCTACGAAGCTCCGCACCGCATCGTCGAGGCGCTTTCGGATGTGGTTGAGGTTCTCGGACAAAACCGGCATGTGGTGATTGCGCGCGAAGTGACCAAGCTGCACGAAGAATTTCTGCGCGGCCGCGCCAGCGAGGTTCTGGAAACACTGAAGTCTCGCGACGGAGTGAAGGGCGAGATCACACTGCTGATTGGGAAGGCTGAGGAAGCGGAAGCTCGTGTCAGCACGGGCGACCCCGCCCGTCCTGGCGTTCGGCAAAGGCTGGGGCAGATCATGGCGGAAGAGAAGCTGGATGAAAAGGCCGCGTTAAAGAAATTGGCCAAGGAGCGGGGGATATCGAAGAGTGAGGCGTACCGGGAGTGGCAGAGGAGCAAGTGACAATTGATGGAGTGCTATAATCAACATTGATTAACGTTAATCAATGTTGATCTGGAAACCGGGAAGGTTCGTTTATGAAACGCGTAGTTCATCGCATTCCTCTTACGAAAGCGCGCATCAACCTTGGTCAGGTCGTTCGGCGGGCTCACGTTAATCGCGAGTACTTCATTCTTGAAAAAGACGGCATCCCCGTGGTTGGCATCATGCACGTGGATGATTTGGAGGACTACCTGGAGCTTCACGATTCCGAGCTTAACAGCCACATTGCAAAGAGCAACGCGGAATACCGCGAGGGCAAGGCCCGCGACGTGAGCGAGTTTCTGGCAGAACTGAAAACTTCCACAAAAAAGACAAGAAAATAAGCTTTACACCATGATCCCTTCATTCCGAGTGCTGGCGACGCCTTCGTTTGACCGGGACTTTCGGAAAACCGCGAAAGGCAATCCCATTCTCGAAGGCGCGTTGCAGGAATTGGCGGCAATCCTTCGCCAGGACCCGTATAACCAGAGCGCCAAACACCCCATCAAGAAGCTCACGGACATCAAATCTGATGGGCAATGGCGAATTCGCTGGCGTGAGTACCGTTTGCGGTACGACATCTATGGGACCGATGTGGTGCTGCATTCCTTCCGACACCGGAAGGAAGCGTATTAGCTGCGTCGAGTAAGCCATGCCAGAAAGAGCGAGGCGTGCGGGGCTTGAGATTCAAATGTATTTGATAGGCCCCTCCTACTTCCCTGCTAATTCCCGCTTCACCGCCTCGCTGACCACTTTGCCATCCACGCGCATACCCGCTCCCGAGAACCGCGCCATGGCATTCTTCATCACCGTGCCCATGTCTTTCATGGTAGGCGAGCCCATCTCGGCGATCACGGCTTTTACTCCGGCCACGATTTCGGCCTCGCTGGCGGCTTTGGGCAGATACGCTTCGATCAGGACGATTTCGGCGGCTTCTTTGTCGGCCATCTCCTGCCGCCCGCCCTTGGTGAACTGCTCGACGGATTCCTTGCGTTGCTTGATCAGCGTGGTGAGGACGGCCTGAGACTCTTTGTCATCGAGCGGCGCCATCTTCTCGATTTCGCGGTTCTTCAGTGCGCTCTTGACCATGCGCAGGGTGGAGAGCCGTTGCTCCGCGCGCGCCTTCATGGCGGCGGTGATGTCTTGCTGGATCTGGTCGATGAGGCTCATGAGGCGATTATAGACGGCAGGAGGAACTCTAACTGCGTTGTGACCGGAATCACCGCAGGGGCGCGCGGTTCCGGTAAACTACTAGATCATCCCTTCGATAAGGACCTTACCTATGCTGCGCAAGAATCGTCTTTTTACTCCCGGGCCAACCCCGCTGCTGCCGGCGGCGCAAACGGCTATGGCTTCCTTCACGGCGCATCACCGTACCGCCGACTTCCGCGCGCTATTTCAGCGCGTGCTCGCCGACATGAAAGACTTCATCGGCACCCAGAACGACGTGCTG
>PMXH01000391.1 GCA_003165855.1 Acidobacteriaceae bacterium
GCGCAGAACCTGACCGATGAGGTGCTGGAAGAGATCCGAATGCTGACGAACCTAGAGACCTTCACGGAGAAGCTGCTGCAAATCGTACTGGTGGGTCAGCCCGAACTGGAGCAGAAGCTGAAGCAACCGCAACTGCGGCAGTTGCGGCAAAGGCTGACCCTGCGGGCCAAGACTTACCCGCTCACGTTGGAAGAAACCAAAGCATATGTCCAGCAACGGTTGCGGATCGCGGGTTCCAACGGGCAGCAGATTTTCGATCCGGAGTCGGTGGTCGCGATCCACCGCTATGCCAGCGGCATTCCGCGGGTCATCAACCTGCTGTGCGAACACTGCCTGGTGAGCGCGTTCGTGGACCAGCAGAGAGTGATCGCGCCCTCGGTAGTGGACGTTGTAGCGCGGGACTTTGATCTGGGAGACGGAACGGCGGCAGGGGTCATGACGGCACCACCGCCGCCGGCGGGCCCGGAGAAATTTGATTTAGTCGAGACCTTGCGGTCGCTGGCCAGCCTGGCTGACCGGTTGCGCGAAGAAGAAGATGACAAGGGCCTCCCCAAAGAGAGGAAAGTATGAGCCGAATTCATGAAGCGTTAAAGAAAGCTGAAGAGGAACGGGCGGCATCGCAGGGAGGTCCATCTCAACCCAGTTTCGCGGCAGCGGCGGCGGAGCCGCCCATGACGGCTGCGGCGGAAGAATCAACCGCGGCGGGAATGCCCGCTGTTGGCGTTCCGCTCGGGTCAGCCATGCCTTCGTTCGCGAGTCCCTTTAGTCTCGATGCTTTGCTGGCGCGCTGCCCGCAGCTGCCGTGGACGCCCGATCAGAAGACGATGCTATTTTTCAACGGCGATGATAACGGGCGGGGTATCGAGGAGTTCCGCACATTGCGTTCCCGGCTTTACCACGCGCGCGAGAAGATGGCGCTGAAAAAGATCCTGGTGACCAGCGCGCTGCCCAAAGAGGGTAAATCCTTCACCGCGGCGAACCTCGCACAGGTGTTAGTGCGCCAGCACGGACGCCGTGTGTTGTTGATTGATGCCGACCTGCGCGGTCCGCGGCTGCACATGATGCTGGGTACAACTTCGTCTCCCGGTCTGGCGGACTATCTGCAGGGAGGAAGCGACGAATTTTCGATCATGCAGCGCGGGCCGATGGAGAACCTGTTTTTTATTCCCAGTGGTCAGGAGATTTCCGATCCCGCCGAACTGGTGGCCAACGGGCGGCTGAAGTTTCTACTGCAGCGGGTGGAGGCTCTGTTCGACTGGATCATCATCGATTCACCGCCGGCTGTGCCGGTGTCCGATGCCAGCGTGCTGGCGAAGGCCTGTGACGGCGTGCTGATGGTGGTGCGCTCGAATGCTACGCCGGTCGATATGGCGCGCCGGGCGCGGCAGGAATTTCCCGATCAGGTCCTGGTGGGAGTGGTGCTGAACGGCACGGACAGTGAAGCCATGTCATATACGCGCTATTACTACGACGCACAGCAGAAGAATGTGACCGAGTCCAAGTCCTAGGGAAATAGGGAAAACGTGATCCGGTTGTTCAAAGTTTATTACCCGCTGCGCGCACTGGTTCTTTTCGTGGGCGAGGCTCTCATAGTCTGGACTTCGTTCGTACTGGGAACGATGTTGCAGAACCGGGAGGACAGCTGGCTTCTGCTCAATGTCGAACACGGGTATCTGAAGATTCTGGCGGTCACGGGGATTGTGCTGCTGTTTTCCCACTGGTTTGATCTCTACGATTCTTCAAGCTTGGGAGCGCGGTGGGACCAGATCATGCGGCTCTTGCTAGTGCTTGGTCTTGTGGCACTGATCGTGGCGGCTGTCGGTTTCGTCTATCCCAGCATTGTGCCAGGAAACGGGTCGGCGCTGGCAGGATTCATTATTCTGACCTTCACGCTTCTGGGCTGGCGCGGGGCTTATTCCTGGATGGTGAAACGGCCTTTTCTGCGCGAGCGGGTTTACGTTTTGGGTACAGGAGAACGTGCGCAGCGGCTGGTGAGAGGTTTGCGCGAGCGCTCCGGGCTGGGGATTGAAGTGGTGGGATGGACCGGGGATGTTGAAGGCGAATTGACCCGGGGCACTGTGGCATCGCACCTTGGTCTTTTGGCGCGGGACAAGGGCGTGCATCGCGTAATCGTCGCTATGCCGGACCGCCGCGGCACCTTGCCGGTGGAAGAACTGCTGGACTTGCGTCTGGGAGGCGTGAAAGTGGAAGAGGCGACGTCCTGGCTGGAGAGGATCTCGGGCAGGATTGAGGTGGAGCAGTTGAATCCTAGCTGGCTGATCTTCGCCGAAGGCTTCCGCTTTAGTGGTTTCTTCCGGGTGGTTCGTCGGACGCTGAACTTTCTTGTTGCGCTCGCCGGAACCGTGATCTCGTTGCCCCTGATTCCCTTCATTGTGCTGGCCGTCAAGCTGGATTCTTCCGGTCCGGTGCTGTACCGGCAGCGGCGGGTGGGGCGGCGAGGAGTAGTTTTTTATTGCTACAAGTTCCGCACTATGCGGGTCGACGCAGAGGCAGACACCGGTGCGACGTGGGCGACGGACGATGATCCGAGGATCACGCGAGTGGGCAAGTTCTTGCGCTCCTCGCGGCTGGACGAGATTCCGCAGTTGTGGTGTGTGCTGAAGGGCGATATGCATTTTGTGGGACCGCGCCCGGAGCGGCCGGAATTTGTCGAATGGCTGAGCAAAGAGATTCCTTACTACGGCGTGCGCCACATGGTACGTCCCGGCATTACCGGCTGGGCGCAGGTGCAGTACAAGTACGGAAACACACTGGATGACGCTCGAGAGAAGCTGCAATACGATTTGTTCTACATCAAGAATGCCTCCTTTGGACTGGATTTTCTGATCATGTTCCACACCATAAAGATCGTGGTGCTGGGCCGGGGGGCGCAGTGAAGTGGTTATTCTGGTCGTCGGCTGGCCTGATCGGTTACACGTATGTGGGGTACATCGCCTGGTTGTGGTTGCGCGCCCGGCTCTGTCCGCGACCGGTGCGGCGCGGGCCGAACCAGCCCTCGGTGTCCGTCGTGATGGTGGTGCGCGACGAAGAGAAGGTGTTGCGCGAAAAGCTGCACAACCTGCTTGAACTGGATTATCCCGCACAAAGGTATGAGGTGATCGTGGTCTCGGATGGATCTGTCGATGGGACCGAAGGCATTCTTCGCGAATGCGGCAATCCGCGTTTGTGCACGGTGATGAACCAATTGCCGCGGGGCAAGGCTTGTGGGCTGAACGATGGCATCCAGATGTCGCAGGGAGACCTCGTGATGTTTACGGATGCGCGCCAGAAGGTCGAGCCCTGCGCTTTGCGAGCGTTGGCTGAGGATTTCGTAGATCCGGAAGTCGGATGCGTAAGCGGAGAGTTGATGTTGGGAAGTCCAGAATCGGCCGAGGCCACGGAAGGCCTGAGCCTGTATTGGCGGGTGGAAAAAGAAATCCGAAAACTGGAAGCGGCGTCGGGCTCGGTGGTGGGAGCGACTGGCGCTCTCTACGCCGTGCGGCGCGAACTGTTGGTCTCCGTCCCTGCGGGAACGATTCTGGACGACGTTTATGTTCCCATGCAGGTCGCGAAGCAAGGGAAGCGTGTGGTGTTTGAGCCACGGGCCCGGGCTTGGGACAGCGTGGATTTGGGAACGGGGCGAGAGTTTGCCCGCAAGGTGCGCACGCTGAACGGCAACTATCAACTCCTGCAGTTAGCGCCCTGGCTTTTGAGCAGCCGCAATCCGATCCGCTTTGAGTTCATCAGTCACAAGCTTCTGCGCCTGGTTTCGCCTTTTGCCTTGTTAGTGGTGTTCGCAACTTCGGCGCTGCTCCCAGGTTCGCTTTACCGCATAGCGTGGTTTCTGCAGGTTGCGTTCTACGGACTAAGCTTGCTGGCGCTGCTACGACTGAAGCGCGGGCTGCTGGCCCGCACCGCCAACGTCGCGCTGACCTTTGTGGTTTTGAATGCGGCGGCGCTAGTGGCTTTTGCCAACTTCGCGGGTGGACGGAAGACGGAATGGGGCGCTAACAAGGAGAAGCGGGGCGAAATTGGAATGAGGAGCGTACCGGGTGGCAACTCTGGCAAGGGCGGTCGATAAGAGGACGGAGCGGGAGAAGAACACGCTGGCGTATGGCGCTCTGCTGCTCTTCACGTTTCTCTACTACACGCGCCCGGAAGAGCTAATCCCAGGCCTGAAGGTAATCCCCCTGGAGAAGATCATAGGAGGGGTCGCGCTCATTGCGCTGATCGTTACGCTGGCCTCCGGGCGGTCCAAGAGAAAGTTTCCCCTGGAGTTTAAGCTGCTCTTACTCCTCTTTGCCCATCTGATCGTGGCGATTCCCTTCGCCTATTGGCNNATCAACATCGCGATCAATTGGCCACTGTGCCTGGCCTTCGTCCTGCTGACCAAGGGGATGGCCAAGACAGCAGCCTGGACAGTGGGAATACTGTCCATGCTGCTCGGAGTGGTCCTCACCTACNNAGCGTCGTGGCGGCGGGCGTGGTGATGGCAACACCTCATTACCTGGCGCGAGTTGCGAGCATCTTTCAGGGAAACATCGAAGGTTCGGGGGACCATGGGTCATGGGAGGCCCGGCGCGCGTTGCTAGTGGAGAGTATTGAGGAAGCGATTCATCATCCTATTTTTGGCATCGGTGCGGGCAACTTTGGTGCGGCAACACTCACCTGGCGTGTGACGCATAACACGTACACGGAGTTGGCGGCGGAAGGAGGGTTCCCGGCGCTGATTCTCTTCCTCGCAATCCTCTACCTGTCCTTGCGAAACCTCAGAAGGATCCGTCTGCTGTCCGCGTACCGAGAGAATCCAGAGATTCGCCTGTTCAATGGAGCCCTGGGGGCGAGTCTAGTTGCATTCGCTGTGGGGGCTATGTTTGCCAGCTTCGAATACCACATTTTTCCGTATTTCATGATGGCATATACATCAGTGTTATATCGCTTGGTTTCGGAGCAGTCTCCCCAAGGTGCGAACGAAACACCGAGGAAACCCCCAACGAAGGGTAATTTGTGGAACAGATACTCCGATGAAGGCATCTATGGAAACGACAGAAACACGAAACTGGACCGGACTCGCTGATCAGGTGTTGGCAATCCTGCGCTGCTTGTCATGCCAAGGTACGCTTCGCCGGGAGGAGGCTGGCCTGATTTGCGAAGGGTGCGGGCGGCAATATCCGGTGGTGAAAAATGTCGTACGGTTCGTCGATGCTCAGCACTATGCGGGGAGCTTTGGTTTCCAGTGGCTGACATTCCGGGACGCTCAATTGGACAGCGGCGAAGACCGACGTTCGGAGTCCGACTTTCGTCGCCGGACGGGTTTCACACCTGAGGAACTCGCGGGCAAGCTGGTACTGGACGTGGGATGCGGAATGGGCCGGTTTGCTGAGGTGGCTACACGCTGGGGCGCTCATGTCGTGGGGATCGACCTCAGCCTTGCGGAGGAAGCAGCAGTCGAGAATCTGAGGGACCGGGAAGCTGTTTTTTTCCAGGCGGACGTTTTCCACCTGCCTTTCGCGCCCGCGAGCTTTGACTACATTTACAGCATAGGCGTACTGCACCACACTCCGAATTGCGAGCGGGCTTTCAAAGTCCTGCCTGGATTGCTGAAGCCCGGCGGCCGTATCGCCATCTGGCTCTACAGCGGGTACCACAAGTGGTACCGAATGAGCGACGTGTACCGGAAGGTGACTCGGCGAATGTCGCCGAAGATCCTCTACCGATTATCTTACGTTGCGGTGCCTATGTACGGTTTGCACCGGTTTCTCCGAGCCATCCCGCTCGTGGGCAAGCCGATCAGCGGGGTGATGAAATATCTTCTGCCAATGTCGTTCAATCCGGATGCGCAATGGCGAGTCCTCGATACCTTGGATTGGTATTCGCCGTGGTACCAGTCCAAGCACACGTACGAAGAAGTGTTCCGGTGGTTTGAGGATTGCGGGCTGCAAGATCTGCGAGTGATTCTCGAGCCAATTTCAGTGCAGGGACGGCGGCCGCTGCAAAGTACGGGATCCGAGAATTCCGAAAAGTCCGAGGTTGACCGATGTGCGGTATAGCGGGCTTTGTCCTTGGACGAGGGGACGCGGCAAGAGCCGAGGAAGTCCGGCGGATGTGCCAGACGATCGTGCATCGTGGACCGGATGACGAGGGCATTTATGTGCGCGGCCCCGCCGGACTCGGCATGCGGCGGCTTAGCATCATCGACGTCTCGGGAGGCCGCCAGCCCATCCACAACGAGGATCAGACGATCTGGGTTGTCTTCAACGGGGAGATTTATAACTTCCCGGAACTGCGGGCCGCGCTCGAAAAGAAAGGCCACAAGTTTTACACCCATACCGATACCGAGGTGATCGTTCATCTTTATGAAGACCTCGGTCCAGAATTCGTCAAGAAGCTGCGAGGGATGTTTGCCATCGCCCTCTATGATGNNTTCGGCTCTGAGATCAAGGCAATTCTGGCGGTTGCTCCGCACCTGGCGGAAGTAGATCCAGAAGGCGTCCTGCAATTTTTCTATTTCGACTACATTCCCGACCCGTACACGGCATACCGGCGTATTCACAAGCTCCCCCCTGGGCACCTGCTCGAGTTCGAGAAGGGAACCGTGCGGGTGCAGCAATACTGGGACCTTCCGGAATACGGCACAAACCAAATTAGTTCCGAAGAGGAATGTCTGGACGAACTGGAACGGAGGCTGGCCGATGCGGTGCGCATC
>PMXH01000115.1 GCA_003165855.1 Acidobacteriaceae bacterium
GTTTTTCAGCAGCCTGCTAGGAAGATGTTGAGCTGCTGGGAGGGGTTGCCAGCAGCGAATGTCATGGAGGCCGTCACGAAATCCAGTTTGCCATCCCCATTAAAATCTCCGACAACTACCGGCCCAGATGCGCCAGTCGGTGTGGTCATCGTGTAGGCGCCGAATTGTCCTCCTCCGATGTTGGGCGCGAAATACATGACAGGCGGATCATAGGGATTGGCGACGATCAGCAGATCGGGACGTCCGGTGTTGCGGAAATCCGCCAGCGTCACACTGCCTGGATAATAAGTACTGTTCGCTGGCCACGCCGGCGTCGAAATTGGCGCGGAGAACTTCCCCGTGCCATCGTTCAGAAATGTGGTGATCTGGTCAGGATTGCCTGGGTAAGGGCCGTTGTTGAGAATCACCATGTCGATGGTTCCATTGCCGTCGACATCAGCGAATGCAAACCCAGTGCCCGGTGAATTCAGATCACCGAAGTTGTTTCCGAAGGCTTCACCCTGCGGATCGCCGAATCCTCCCTTGTCGTCGTTCAAGAAGACTGTCGCGGTGTTACTTCCCTGATTGGCCGTAATCAGATCGGGGAATCCGTCTCCGTTCACGTCGCCAATCGCGAGACTGTACATTGACATATCGCCACGATACGTCCGGCTTTGACCGAAGTGTCCGGTACCGTCGCCCAAAAGGATTGAGACTTCGTCCCCAGCCACGTTGCCGTACCCTTCGCCGCCAGTTCCAGGCAGGTACGCGCCCGATGTCACGATGTCCAGAATGCCGTCGCCGTTTACGTCGACAAGCTGAAGTGTTACTCCCAGGTCGCCGATCGCGTATTGCACTGGTGGATAGTTGAACGTGCCGTTGCAGTTGCCGGTGAAAATGTATACCAGTCCGTACGTGTCGGTCAGCACAAGGTCGCTGCAACCATCTCTATTCAGGTCGCCTACCGCGGCACTTTCAAAAAGCTCGGGAGGAGAATCAATAACGGCTTCGTTTCCTCGAACGAATTGGCCTGGAGTGAAAGTTCCGTTGCCGTTGTTCAAATAGACTTGCGCCCCGCCGTGAGGTCCGAAATCGTCGGGATCGACCACGATCAAGTCCAGTTCCCCGTTGCCCCTCAAATTCGCCGCCGCCAACCAATATCCCGTCGAGGAATAAGGATCGGGCGTGTACAGGGCTGCGCCCAGATGGCCTTGGCCGTCGCCGGGCAGCACGGCCACTGATCCGGTCGCAGTAGAGCCAATCATTCCGACCGCTATGTCCACCTTGCCGTCTCCCGTGAAGTCCGCGGCAAGAAGAAACAGAGGAGGAGCGGGCACGCTGTATTCAACTTCTGGCTGAAACGTTCCATCGCCGTTCCCAAGGAATACGCCAACGGTAAAGGTGTCGGCTTCAGCAACGATCAGGTCCGGCTTGCCGTCGCCGTTCAAGTCAGTTTCGATCAGCCAGGTCGGGCTCACTCCGGTAACGGGCAGAATCGTCGGCAGTGCGGACGTGCCGTCGCCGTTGCCGAGGTAGACCCAAATTGTGTTGTCTTCCCCGTTTGAGACGGCCCAATCGAGTTTTCCATCCCCGTTGAAGTCAGCCGCTGCAACGGCCGTCGGTATCTGCCCCGCGGGCAACTCAGGGCGAAATCCGAAGCCGTTCAACGGGAGCGCGGTCTCTTTGGAGGATGCACTCGTTCGCCGGTTCATCGCGACCGGTCCGGTTGGAGCATCGGGGCGCGATCTGTTTACCTGGTGCGCCAGCGTGCCTAGCGGAGCATGCCGCCATCCACGGAACCGGCCCGGTGCAGTCAGCACCGGTTGGTTGACCAGACTCGAACGAGAGGTCGCAGGAGTAGAGTGCCTCTTAGGGCTGCTACGGGCAGACAAATCCTGCGCAGGTGCAGGACTCGCTGCGCAAGAGATCAGGATCAACGCCCAGATGGACTTCCTTTTCACGGAATCAGCCTGTCAAGCGAGTAACGAGTCGGCAAGGCGGGTCCTCAGAAAAATTGAACGGTCTTCATCGTTTCCGCCAGGGCTCTCAGTTGCTCGGGTGAGTTGGCCACAAAGGCGAACGACAACAACTTGCCCTTGCGTATAGTGGTCCAGATTACGGCACCTTTCTTTATCGTACCGTCTTCGTCCGAAAATACTGAGACCGCAAAGCTTTGACCCGCTAGAACTACCGAGCGAGGCTTTCCGGGCGAACTGCTGAAGCCGGCCACCCACGCGCTCATCTTCGTCTCAGCGCCGATGTCATCAAGGTCAGAGAATGCCCGGCGTGGGTAGGTCTCGATGCTCAACAAGTGCCAATCTGGAGCCGTAGCATCTGGGCCAGAAGACATCGCGAGTAGCAAATCTAGCGTTTTACTCGTACCGCGGGCCGCCGCGCGATCACGGATCTCCGCCCGTCCACTCTCGGTTTCATCCTGCATTTCGTCTGGTGGCTTATAGAAAAAACCGAGACTAGGATTCGAATAGGAGGCTCCCGTTGAACCCGTCTTTTGCTGGGCTGTGGCTCCGCTCGACAGCATCAGCAACACCAGCAGCAACGAAGCCAACCTAGCGCCAAATCCTGTCTTCACATATTCCTTCCGAAAATCAAAAAGACTGATTGGTATACGGGGCGTATTCGTAATGATATCTCTCACTTCTTCCGAGCGGATTGTAGAGGCCTAAGAATCGCAGCGTCTTCGCTCCCTTTCCGAGCTGAAGTCTTCCTATCGCCCTGACCACTTTGCCGTGTGAAACCCAGACATCCTCCGTGAACCTTCCGTCTATTACGGCTTTCGACATTTCCTTGAGATGCTCCAATGCCTGTTCTTCCCGTCTTCGCGAGTCAACTAGAACCTCGGTAGAGGTACCGCGACCCATAAACAGGGAAATCATGTCGCCTGCCACATGGACACTAATCCTTGCACTGCTCAGATTCGTAGGAGTAAGTTCAATGTCCTCCCCACCAGCTGGGTCTCTGGAGGGGCCCACGGCTAACTTTGCGACTCCCTCCGGCAGGCCGCACAACAACCCGCGATACATCTCGCTGACCTCATTCTCGAATGTATTCGTCATGTAATCTACCCATTCTAGAACNNACCGGCGGAAGGCCGCCCTGCCATGGAATGTCGAGCAGATGCGCCCCGCCTAGCACGGCTCCCGAAATGCGAAACACGTTCTGAACGCCGTTCCACCCTGAGCCAACACGAAGCCACCTGCTGCTATTGAACAGTCCTGAATTGATCTGACTTGGCCTAGGTCCGGCACGCCCGAAGAGGGCCTGGGCCAGCGCCGGGGCTTCTTCTATTGCAATAAAACCAGTTGCGACCGCGAGCTCAGCGCCAAGAGCAATTGAGATTCCGGTCCCCCAATCGTTCGCGCTGCGCATTATGGTCCCGCAGTTCGGACACTGCTTCGAATTTCGAAAGACGTCTATTCCGACCGCTCTGTCTCCATTGGGAAGCGTGGAACCGGGGATCGGCGAGTCTTCTGTCCACGCGCCGCCGCCCACTCCTCCCCCGCCACTCATCCCTCCCCCNNCCAGGACCTTGGCTTCCAGGATCGTCGCCACCGATCCCCGGGGGACCATTTCCGCCGTCATCGCCACCGTAGACGGGGTCCACGCCCGAACCGTATGGATACCATGGACCGTCGCGAGATATCGCCCAGACCGGCTGGCCCTCATGGCTCGGTGTACTTCCGCCCCATGGACCATTAACCCGCGTGCCGTCGCCTATCGTGACCCAGACGTTTGCAGCCTCTTGCCCCGCTTCTGCCCCGGCTTCCGCCCCAAGCGCGTACGGCAGCGCGGCTTGACCACCGGGAGTAAGAATCAGGAATATGTCAGCAATCGCAAAGCCCAAGTCTTCCCAGAAGCCTTGCCCGCTGGGATCAGTCAGATTGATTGGATCATTTTCGACGTAGGCGTAGCGGTTCCACGNNGCAGTTCATCTGCCGGGTCGCCGATCTTGTTGCGCTTGTTGCCCAGACTCTTCTTCATCTTCACGTAGAATTGCCGCCCGTCAATCAGGTGCACCTTGCCTTTGCGCCGCTGCTCCTTGCGATTGGTGAGCACCCAGATGTAGGT
>PMXH01000014.1 GCA_003165855.1 Acidobacteriaceae bacterium
AAAACCCCGGCCATGGCCGGGGTTTTTTCCGCACGCATTTGCGCATCTCCCCAGGTCGCCAGCTTCCGCGGCTTATGCCCACAAGCCAAACGCGCGAACCGCGATACATGCGCCATCTATTTCAGAAATAAGCCGATTCCCAGGAAGACACGCCGAGCTTACGAAATGCCTTGATCACGTTCAGCTTGAGGCCGGTGTGCATGCGGCGCTCAAATGCTACGCAGGCATAACCCTTGAAACAGGCCTCGATCTCTTCATTCGAAGGGGCCTGATCCATGCGGAGGATATCGGAGCCATGCCTGAACCACTTGCGATGGACGAATTCAGCCTCCTGCGGATGCTCCAGATGAATGTAGTTTGCATACGTCTCGTACTCGCTGAATTCGCTGCTGCATTTAAGCGGCAACACGGAGAGGATAGCGTCAATCCAATCCCTGCCATGAGTCTGTTCAATCTTATCGAGCATCTCTTTCGCGCAACCCGTGTTTATTCTCATGTACTGCGAAATTGCTGAGGCACGCAGCGGTGGCTTCGTCAGGAAGAGCCTTTCGTACGTTTCGAAGTAGGGTTTATGAAATTCCTTTGCAATCACCATCTGGGTCCGACCGTTCCTGACCATTTCAATCGGCCCCAAGGCAACCGTATCCGCATCCCAGATGATGTAGTGCGCCTCATTTGCCACTCGCGCAAAGCCCAACTTTGCAAACTGTTGCAAATACCATCCTGATCGATCTCGAAAGGACCCAAGCCGGCCGCCGATTGAGTCGAGCGAATGCCCTTCCAGGAATTCGTCTTCGGCGACAACCTGAATGCTCGAGCGCTTGAATTCGGCGAATGCGCTCATGTCGCGTGAAGGGATAGCGACGACCGCCTCGTCCGCTATGCCCCACTTGAAGAGTCCGGTGATGGACTGCCTCAGAATCGGGAGAACCGATTTTTCCGCAACGAGCAATGCTTGCGTCTTCATAAGAAAAATGAGAAGCGGGCCTTCCCCGTCAATCTACATATGCGCCGTAAATTCCCGGCAGGCTTTGAATCGTTTGCACCGCTTGATCGGATGCAACCGGGTGCACGTAGCACCGCAGTCTCGCCATGAGCGCTGGATCGTAATACTGACGATACTGGGCAATGGGTATCACGATTGCGTCCACACCTTTCACCTGCTTCAAGGCCCAGGCGGGATAGGATGTTTTGTACACCGTGAACCATACAGCCCGCGGCTTGATCTTCCTGGCCCCGCCCAACTCGGAGCCTCGGTAAATCTGGACAATCAGTTGCGGCGCGATGTCGGGCCAGCGATCGTGAATTTCAGAAAGCAGCCGCTCGTTCGACCCCTTGGTGTCGGTTACCACCAGTGCATCCGCGTGGCGATGAAGCCATTGATAAAGATCGTCGAAGGTCATCTGGGTCAGACCGTCGCATCGCTTTCTGCCGGTATACTCCGCATCACTGAACACGTGCGGCGCTACACAGAATTGCAACGACGTCCGCTCCCAATCGTGCACCAGGACCAGCTTCCCGTCACTGGTCCAATCGAAGTCGAGTTCGAATACGCGAAATCCCAGGGCGTAATGCTGGTCCAAAGCCTCGCGCGAGTTGGTATAGATCTTTCCAGCAACAGCTCCTCCGGCGTGAGCCACCAGCCTCGCCTCGACCGGTCCAAATGGAGTGGCGATCGAATCAGTGCGGGAGAACAAGTCGGAAAGCGCAATCAAATTGCCGCGGATCGATATGTGGTTGCGCCGGGCGGCAAAAACCGATCCCAAACTAACGCAGCCCAGGCACAACGCGAAGACAACGCTATTCTTGATGGAAATCCTCATGAANNGTATTGAGGACCAGCCGATACCACGGACACAAAGCCGCTCGATCCCTCAAGCCTGGAGGCAAAGAGCAAGGTTCGTTCCCGGTTGCGTGGGAGGGAACCAGTATAGGCAGGTGCGAGTCGAGAGTCACCCAATAGACAAACCTCGGCCTGTTCGTGTCTTCCTTGAGCCGCTGTCCAATCCAGGCCGCAACCTCCGCATCGCACGTGCCCGTGAATGCTCCCACGCAATCGCGCAACCCCTGCCGCTCAAAGTCACTCTTGAATCGCGTCTCGTCAAAACCCAGGCTCTTGTACCATGTTTCCCGGTCGAAGAGTTGTCCATCCATGCCGTGCAGCCCGATGCTCTGATATCCGAGCGCATCAAGTCGCTCAGGATNNGCCTCCGCAAGATGGAAGCCAATGCGGTTCGCGCATAACTCGCGCCCCTCGCCGACAACCGTGAAACCAAAAAAGGGAACGGTGCCGAGCAGCACATGATACTGTCCGGAACCGCTCAGCTCCTGGTATGGTTCAGCCAGAGAGTCGGCGACCTCCGGGTCCTCATGAAGTCCCCATGACTCGACCAGCACAACAACAAGATCCGGCAGTATCCGCGGAGTTTCTCCGGCCGCAGTCTGGATTTGCCTGTCCGCAATCCCGGTGGCGCTTGCGACGGGAGATGAGACACTCCCCAGTGCATTGGCCCGTGCCCGTACTCTGGCGTAGTTGATTTCCGACCGTACCAGGCGAACAACGGGAAGGCGCGTCGGATGCAGCTCCCGGTAGTACCCCGGCCCGACGACGTCTCCGGCCTTGTGAAATCCGTTACGAATGGGGCTCAACAGGCTCCCCGACCGCCTTGCGGCTGACCCGTAATCGATCAGCAATAATGTCGTTGCAAACAGCCCCAGGCCGATGGCGGCGTAACCGCGATTCCTTCCTCGCATCTGGCTGTGGGGGAGAAATGCAGCGAACCAACAAAAGACAAGCGATAGAACAACAACCAGCCCTGCATCTTCGAGGCGCGACGATGAGATCGAACGGAAGACGCCCAGATTCGCAAGGCATTGCAAAATTGGAATTCCAAATGTCTCGCTCACCGCAACGGCGATATCAAGCCAGATTGCGAACAACAGCGCGACCGAGCTTACGGCTGCTGGAACAAAGAGGGCCAGGATCCCAACTGCGCAGTACTCGACACAAAAATAGCCGTTCCCGCGAATCCTGAGGAACGGACATGCGGCCCAATAGGGAATATTGGCCAGGACAGCATAAAAGACTACAAGCAACCCAGCTGCCAACCCGTCGGAGATACACTGCCTGCTCGCAGCGTGAAGGACTCTTGAGATTGGCTTGCCTGGCCCACACATCGAATGTGACTCTTTTCCTTATTTCTAACTATGCTTGCCGTTGATCAGTTCTTTTATCGCTCGCTAGACGACTCCATCGCGAACACCGTCTAGGCGATCATTCCCATGTTGCAGGCAGGGCGCATGCTACGTCTTCGACCACGCCAGGATCATGGCCCAAGATCGAGGATCGCCGACATGTCGGCCGCCAACCCATCGAGATGTTCCGGCAAAGAAGCGCGGATTCGATCACTCACACAAGCTTCCACGATCCCTGCCAAGAAATTCGAGCCAGAACCGGATCCCAATGCTCCGATATCGGTAGCTACCGGGATGATCACCGGCGCTGCACAGCCAAGGCTCAAGTCCGATCGCGCGTCACAATCAGCGGCCTGCCTTGGATCTTGAATTCAACAAAACGCCTGCCGGATTGTGCGCCGCCACCTTGCTGGAAGAAGCGCCAATATCTTGTAGCGAATCATCAAAAACTGCCATTTTAGTTCCGCGCGGCGCGAGAGTAGGCCCCGTGCCTTCAAGTCCGGTTCGGCGCCGAGTCTGCGCACGCGGCGTACGGTCGCCCGCTGCCATCTTCCGCGCAATACTGCGTTGACGACGGAAAACGTCGGCGTGTGCGCCGCATAGAAGCCATTGAACGCGTCGGAACGTTCCGAGCCGTGAATCTCAAACGCCCACGCGCTCTCCTCGGGATGAAGCAGCGCGCAAAGCACTGTCTTCCGCCAAATTGTCATCACTGTCGAGGCGCGGTAGAGCACTCCTTTACTCGCGATTCCCACTTCGCTCGTGAAGGGGCGATCCGGAGCAGGAAAGGGATTCATGCGCAGGCAATTGCCGTTCACACTTTTTAGCCAGGCAAACAGCCGGTCCACGCGCTGCTGACAGACGGGTTCTTCCAGAATCAGGTCTTCCAGGTGGAGAAGGACGAACTCCTCGCGCACTTGCTCAAGGGCAGCAACCAGATTGGCTGACCACCCACGGTCCTCTCCCACGGCGATCGATCGGAACCCCGGAATCGACGTTGGCTGATTCGAGATAAGGTACTTCGGGTAGGGGCAGTCCGGCCAGAAACGGCCGATCATGCCGGTCGAAAGGGGCCAAAGGTCCTTGTAGCTATCGCAGGACACCAGAACGACCGCCAGTTCCCCCTCTGCCCGAGCGCAGTCTGGTTTCTCTCGCCTGCCGTCCTGCTCGGAGTCATCGGTGCTCTCGTTTTGATTCAGAATGCAAACAGACATCCGCCTGTCCTCTCTTCCAATTGTCAAAATCGCGGCGCAATCGGCCGCTGCTCAGTTCACTTCCGGCTCACCTGCAACTCGCCATCTGAGACCATTTCATTCCTTCGCTCCGCGGACCTGGTTTTCGCCAGCCGCTCCAGAAGGTCCACAAATCGGCCGTACTGCAACGCGCTGTCGAACTCCTGGGCAGCCGACTTGGCGTTCTCCACCATCGACCGTCGCATCTCGTCGTCGCAGCTGAGCCGATCGAGCACGGCAGCCAGCGACTCGGCGTCGCCTGCTTTGTACTGCACGCCGATTCTCCGTTCACCAAGAAGCCTCTCAAGAAAGCCCCCGATCGAGTTCGCGACCGGCAGACCCGCTGCAAGATAGTCGAATACCTTAATTGGCATGGCGACTGGTGAATTCACACCGTAAAGACAAAGGCCAATATCGCAAACCTGATAAATGCGGATCAGTTCAGCGAAGCCCACCTCGCCGAGAATCACAAGGTTGTTCAAGTCGTGGCGCGCGGCGAATTCCCTGATGTCCACGGCGCGAGGGCCGCTGCCCGCAATCAGGATCTTCAGGCGGGGATTTCCCTTGAGGAGCTTGGCGGCGTCAAGAAGAGCGTCGATGTCGTAGAGAACGCCCAGCGTGCCCGCATAGATCGCAAAGACATCGCCGGCACGCTTGCCAAGTTTCCCGGCAAGCGCGGCAATCTGCGCAGCGTCTCCCTGCGCCTTGCGAAATTCCTTCAGATCCGTGCCCCAGAACACAGTCAGCAGCCGGTCACTTCCGAGCGATGGATTTGCAAGGCGTGCCGGATTCAGATAATCGTCGCACACCGCGGTCACCGCGGAGGCCTTTCTGAGGCGCCGGCTGCGTAGCGCATATAACGGCCAGAAGACCTGCTTCTGAAGGCCGCGGAGCCACGATGGCAGGACGCCGGTAAAGACCTCGGGGTAGAGGTCGATGATGTCGTACACAAGGTCTGCGCCAAAATGCCGTGACAGGGTCAGGCAGGCCTGCGTCCATGCCATCGTGGCGTCGCCTGACACGATCGAGTCCGGAGGATCGCATCTCCACGCCATTCTGAAGAAGCGGAGCGCAAAGAGAAACTCGAACCGGAGGCGGGCAAAGCCCACATGACGCACATAGGGCGGTGCCGGCACCAGCCGGATCGTGAAACCGGGCTCGACGTTGATGTCTTTGGTTTCTTCGGATCGAAAGGTCTTGGAGTAGTGGCAGAAATTGGCTGTCCACCAGGTCACCTCGTGTCCGCGCCGGGCCAACGCGCGGCCCAGCATTGCATATCTCGTCTCTCGAAAAGCCTCGCCGGGGAGAGTGCCGTACGGAGTACAAAGCCAAATCTTCATCTTGTTTTCCTTCGTCCAGTTCTTTTCTGGGAGACCCAGCCTCTGAGCAGACACGCGGTGCCTCCCCACCGACCGCCGGATCGGCGCCTACTCCGCCCTGGGAGCCATGCGCAAAGTCTGCTGGATCAAACCGAAAAGCAGAGGGTATTGGGGCAGCCTGAACACGAAGTGGCTAATGACCACAAACAGCACCAGTCCCGCCGCGCCCTGCGCCATCGCCGCCAAAGGCGCAACCGCACCCATGGTGACCAACCTGGGAAGAACGAACGCAAACCCGATGGCCGCAAGGGAGCTGAGGGTCACCTTGCCCAGAAATCCGAGGAACTCGCGATTGAGCACAGTGCCCACGGCCTTTCCAAGAAAATAACTCTGCACTGTGAACATGAATACCCAGAAGACGCAGTACGCGATCCCGATCGCCAGGTACGAGTAGTGCGGTATCAGAAGCCCCGACAGCGCGGTGTAGAGAACCAGGGCCACTGTTCCCACAATCGCGGGAGTCTTGTAATCCTGAAGCGCGTAGAAACTTCGGACGATGATGTTCATCATCGCCATCCATACCACCCCCAGCAGGTAGAACGGCAGAACCCTGGCAACCCCCAGTATCGAATCCGTGCCGAACCGGCCGCGCCCGAGTGCGAACCCGATCATCGGGATTCGCCCGATCGAAACCAGCACCGACAGCGGCACGATCACCAGAAAGATCACCTTCATCGCATCAATCACCTTGCGCCGGAAGAGTGCAATCTTTCCCTTGACAATGTCCTCCGACAAGTCAGGGAACATCACCACCGACAGGCCCTGGACCACGATGGAGGTGAGTGCAATGACGATCCGGTTGCTGTAACCCAGGTAGGAGATGCTCCCCACGGGAAGTCGCGAAGCCCAGAACACATCAATCATGGGCAGTGCGGCAAACGGCAACAGGGACAAGCCGAGCGACGGCAGCGTGCGCATCAGCTTGCGCGTCGCCGGATGAAACAGTTTGGTGCTGAAGCGAATGGGTGAGCCACCGAGCGCAAGCAGTAGAACCACATCGCGCGCCAGCGTGCCGATGGCCCATCCGAAGGCAACCGAGATGATGCCCAATCGATGGGCGCCGGCCAATCCACCCGCGATCATGCCAAGGTAAGGGACCGCGAGCGTGATGGAAGGGGGCGTGAACTGGCGTTTGAAGTAATGGATCCCGGTCAGGTAGCTCCCCATGATGGTCAGGCCGATAATGATCCACATGAGCGGGGCCATTTGGTCGGCCAGGGCGAAAGTAGCAAGCGGCATGTTCGATGCCGTGGTCAGGCGCAGGATCAGGGTGTGGCAGCCGATCCCGACGATCGTCACTGC
>PMXH01000298.1 GCA_003165855.1 Acidobacteriaceae bacterium
CAAACGGCAATACCCTCTCCGATGCTTCTGGTCGCTCGTTCACATGGGACTTCGAGAATCGACTAGTTCAGGCCGTAGTACCGGGCACAAACGGCGGAACGACCACGTTTAAATACGATCCCTTCGGTCGCCGCATCCAGAAGTCCGGCCCGCTCGGAACCACCAACTACCTCTATGACGGGATTGACCCGAAGGCGAATCCTGTCGAGGAGGTTGACAACAGTGGGAGCATTCTCGCGCGATACACGGAGGGCGAGTACGTCGACGAACCCTTAGCTGAAGTGAGGGGCACCAACACCAGCTACTATGAAGCCGATACAGTCGGTTCAATTACTTCGCTCACCAACCCAGCTGCGAGCCTGACGAATTCGTACATCTACGATGCTTTCGGCAATCTCACGACAACTTCTGGTGCCTTAACCAATCCTTTCCAATTCACAGGACGGGATTCAGATCCCGAGACCAGCCTCTACTACTATCGGGCGCGCTACTATTCGCCTCAGATCGGCAGATTCATCAGCGAAGATCCGGTGCAGTTCGGAGGCGGAAACAACTTCTTCGCCTATGTGCGCAACAATCCGTTGAGATTCAAAGATCCTTCGGGTCTCATCACCATTGATGGCAGCTGCAGTTGTTCCCAAGATCGAACGCACATCACGTGGGCTACTCCACTTGCGATTGCGGCGGCGGCCAGAATAACCGACCCCGGCCTCAGAGACTGCGTCATCAATCGACTGAACAACGGCGTCGTAAAGTGCGGTGGCAAGGCGTGTGACAAGGGGGCGAAACCAGACGCACAGGGGAGAGTGCTCTGGGGGCATGCTCTTCCTTTCGGCCACACCATCACTCTCTGCAGTTTTGCGTTCTCAAGCGACATTGCGACTCCGTGCCTGCTGATTCACGAATTTGCTCACACCTGCACTCACGGAGAAAACACGGCTGATAAGGCGATGAACCAATCGTTTCCGGGCCAGTGCCCAGGCATATGATTCCCTGCCTGTACCGAAAGGAACGGAATGAAAATCCTCCATGTCTGTAGTGCATGTTGCGTGCCGCTTGCACTAGTTTTCTTGCTAGGCTCAGGCGAAGTTTCAACGCTCTCGGCTAGGGATCGCTCAGGCAGCGAAATTACGCGTTCGACCGACAGCGTCGAGCAGTTATTATCCGACCAGAAAATCGAAGATGGCGAAGCAGTCCAGCGGATTTTCGAGCTAGGAAGTGCCGCTATACCGAATCTCATCGCAGCCCTGCAAAAGGGAACGAATGTAGAGCGTGCATCACGTGCCTTGGTCTACTCGGGAGGCCCCGAAGAGCGGAAAGTTCTTCGTGGGTTGATTGAGACCGAAAAGGACCCTGAAAAGAAGTGGATGATGGCAGGTTTTCTTGCGGGAGCACTCGTGGAACCTGCATCTCGCGAAGACTGGGACTTCTTACGATCTTGCCTCGCCGGATACAAGGATGAGACCAAGAACTATGCCACTTTGTCGGCGGTGATCGCCCTCGGAATCAACGCTTCGCCCAAGGCACTTGATCTTCTCCAATCCGTAGCCGATGCGCCACAAAGACGTGGCTCCGAAAACGACAACGTGGAAGAGGCAAGACAAGCCATTCGTTGGATCAAAGAGAGATCTCTGGTGAAGACCTCGATCTCTAACGAAAAGGGACCTGATTCAGAGCAGATCAAACAGACCGTGTTACAGAGCCTATTCCTAGCAGCGGGCGAAGCGAAAAAAGTGTCTTTCGACGAGACGTTGTTCACAAACAATCGCACACGCGCACTGGTTTCACTGAAAGTTCCAGCCAGCAATGGGAATCCACAAGGCTATGACATTGTGCTGCGAAAAGAATCTGGGGTCTGGAAAGTTATTGGAGCGTGGTATACCTGGGCTGCCTAGGTATTTTACTCGGGGAATGCGTCTGTGATTCCCAGGGGTTCTGCTAGCGAACTGTCGGCGATCACCGGGGCCGAAACCAACCGGGGTGACGCCATCAAAGAGATCACAATCGTCCGGGTTCCCGCCGACTGATCCAGCCCCGAAAGTTTTTCCTTTAGCTGCTGGGAGTGCTGCATGAAGTTCTCCGAAATCGCGAACCGATTGACGGGCATCTCGACTCCGCTACTCGGGGTGTCGTGGCAGCCGACGGACCTGGAAGTGAGTGCCGCGCGCCGGGTGATCGCGTTCCTGGAAGACCGCCGCGTGCTCTACGCTCCCGAAGAAATGGAGATGGCTGAGCACTGCGTCCGTTCCGTCCTGGAAATGCGTCACTTCCTCAGCGACGAGATAGGCAAGCACGATGCCGGCTCCGGGTTTGCAGCCAGCCTACGAGCGATGAGAGCGGCCTGCCGAAAGTTCTTAGACCGGGTCGGGGTTGATGGCCGGGAGGTGACCCTGTATGCCAACCATCACGGCCACTGGGCGAGCTGGACCTTCTACAGCGCCCTGGGTGAGATGCGGGGTACGTTCGGGGTCCACGTGGCGAAGATCGCAGCCGAGTTCAAGCTGGATGTCGAGGACCGGTTGGCCGAAATCCTGCCCGCCAGGGCGGATGTCGATTCGGACGATGACGACCGCCATCCTGCCCGTCCCGCTCGCCGGAAATGAGCAGCTAGAGGCAAGTTCAAAAGCGCGCCGCCTACGGCGTCGGGAGGAGGGGTGTCGCGGTAGGGATA
>PMXH01000222.1 GCA_003165855.1 Acidobacteriaceae bacterium
CCGCTCCATGGGATATTGTTCGGTACAGACTTCCTTAGGATCCTGATAGCGGAACGTGACCTTCAATCCCTGCAGAAGGTCGACCAGAAAGACTTTGCGGAGCACGCTTTGCATCCCCATATCGGGGTAAGCATATCACTTGGCAGTTGCCACTTGCCAGCGTCGTTCGACCAGGGCAAAACTCGCGGGAACCTTTGCGGGCTGCTCTCCGTACTTAAAGCCAGAGGACGCTATGCGAGCTTATCTCACCCATCTAACGCCCAAGGCCCTGATGCTGCTGGCCGTGCCCGTCATCGTGATCGCCTATCCCGTCGTGACGGTTGTGGTACCGGCGGTGGTTCGGGCGGTAGTCCCCGACGTGGTGCGGACCGTGCTCAGCCTGATGTGATGATGAGCTGATGTGCGCCGGTCGCCGCTCCGCGCGCCCTCGACTTGCGTCTCAAAGAATCGTGTCCTGCCAAATTCCGGCGTTCCGATGATACCCTGCTGCGTGGAGCTTTCCTCGTTAACGACTAACGGCCACGGATCGGCGGCCACCTCTGACGAACTGTGGATGGAGGAAGCTCTGCGCTCGGCGCAGCGCGCACTCGAAGCCGGCGAAGTCCCCGTCGGAGCTGTGGTCGTATGCGAGGGACGCATCGTCGGCCGCGGCCAGAATCGCAATATCGGCGACTCCGATCCCACCGCGCACGCCGAGATCATAGCCCTGCGCCAGGCCGGTGCGGCGGTTGGCAACCATCGCCTAGCGGACTGCGATCTGTTCGCCACAATTGAACCTTGCGCGATGTGCGCCGGAGCGTTGGTGCATGCCCGGATCAGGCGTCTGGTCTATGGCGCGGACGATCCCAAGGCTGGCGCCGTGCAATCGGTGATGCAGGTGCTAAATCATCCGCAACTGAATCACAAAGTGGAAGTTCGCAGCGGCGTACTGGCAGGCCGTTGCGCGGAATTGCTGCAAACATTTTTTAAGAGCCGCCGTTAACTGTTAAGGTTCACTGTTCTCCGAGCGCTGGCCGCCGATTGTCGCTGAAAATGCCGCACGCGCGCTCGATCTTGCGCTCTTCCCGCACTTAGGTTGAAAGTCATTTTGAATCTCAGCCCCTTCGCAAATGCGTGGCTTTGTGTTTGAGAACGGCGTTGGTTGGCGTCCTCGCCGCCGTGAACTTCATTCGAGCGAAAGGAACTTCCACGCGCGCACGGGATCAGCTCGATGTGATTGAAATCACATTTTCGCTAATGTTTTCGCAGTAATGACTCAGTCCATGCGGCTCTGTAGCATTGCCGGTCACGACAATGAACGCCCGATGGAACGGTCAATTTTCGTGCTTCGACCTGGTCGCGAAGAGCGGCCATTGCTCCCGCTCGATCGTTCCCGTCGGCGATCTCGAAATCGGCGGCGACGATTTTATCGTCATGGCTGGCCCGTGTGCCGTCGAGTCCGAGCGGCAGATAATGGAGACTGCGGAAGCGGTGGCTGCGGCGGGCGCGCGCATTCTGCGCGGAGGCGCCTACAAACCGCGTTCCTCTCCTTATTCTTTTCAAGGCATGGGCGTTGCCGGCCTCAAGCTTCTGCGTAAGGCGCGAGAAGCCACTGGTCTGGCTATCGTCACCGAAGTGATGAGCGAAGACGATGTCGATCTGATTGCCGAGTACGCCGACCTCATGCAAGTCGGAGCGCGAAGCATGGAGAATTACGCGCTGCTGCAGGCGCTCGGTCGGTGTGATCGCCCGGTCTTGTTGAAGCGTGGGCTGACCGCCACGCTGGAAGAGTTACTGCGCTCGGCGCAGGTTATCGCCATGAGCGGCAACCCGCAGATTATCCTTTGCGAACGAGGGATTCGCACCTTCGAGACCGCCACGCGCAACACCCTGGACATCGCCGCCGTGCCGGTCCTGAAGACCGTGTCGCGACTTCCCGTGATCGTCGACCCCAGTCACGCCGCCGGGGTTCGATCTCTGGTTCCAGTGTTGGCGCGGGCGGCAACCGTCGTCGGCGCGGACGGATTGATCGTCGAAGTACATCCTTCCCCCGATCAGGCGATGAGTGACGGTGACCAGTCTCTCACCTTCGAACAGTTCAGCGACATGATGGACGACCTGCAGCCTTACCTTGCGATCCAGGAAGATGCGCGGAGACTGCGCCCGGAACTACTGGTGGCGAGAGGTGCAGACTAGTGACGGCGCAGCCCATCGTGACGGGTTTGCTCCGGTTCAGTTTCGACGCAATCATATCTTCTCAAAACGCAAACGGTCGATATCCTCAGATCCCAGGCTTCGCGGCATCCGTGGTACGCACGGAGGGATCCGCGTTATGAGCAGACCGTCCGCCTCCACAATGATATCTCTGCTGGTGCTGGGGTTCGCCGCACTGCTGGCGGCGCGCTTCTTAACCCTCGAAGCCAGCGCGAGAACGAATGCCATGAACGCCAAGACAGGCACTCCAGATGGCACCGTGTTGATGTTTACGCGCGCTCCTTCGTTCTCCGCGCAAGCTTGGATTCGAGGCGGCGAACGATTCCCACAGGGAGGCTCAATCGTCGTCAAGAATGGAAACGACTCCCGCCTGCTGGTCGCTGATTTTGCGGCGGCGGTCGACCCGAGCCTGAACTTCGAAGGCACCTCGGTCCTCTTTGCCGGAAAAGCGAAGCTGGGCGATCCCTGGCACGTGTATGAAGTCTCCGCAAGCGGAGGCGCACCGCGCCGTGTGACTTCCGTCGAGGAAGATTGTATCCGGCCGATGTATCTGCCGGACGGACGCATTGTGTATGCGCGCAAGACCGGCGGCAGGTTCGTCCTGGAGGTCGCGGCGCTCGATGGNNGGCGTGGAGGCCTATCGCTGCGACCACGGCCATGCGCGCTCGAACGGAACACAGGCGGCGAGCGGCGACATTCTCTTTGCCAGCAGGCGCGGGCTGGGTAGGTTCACTTCTCCTTTGGCTCACGAGGTAACGGTGAATGTTCCTGAAGGCGACTACGAGGGCGGCATCGCGGAGATAGAGATGAAGATGAAGACGAGTGCGCTGATTCTTTCTTCTCGATCGGCCTCGTCTCGATCGCCTCAGGCAGCAGCCAAGAACACGACGGAGCAAACCTATGCGCTCAGGTTATGGACGCCGGGCACGCGCACGCTGACGACGGTGGCTGCGGAGCAAAGCGAAAATCTTGTCGAGCCGGTGCTGGTTACGCCGCGTCCCGTGGCGAACCGCTTTCCGACCGCGCTGCACGCTTGGAAGACGACAAACCTGTTGGCGCTGAACAGCTACATCTCGCGCGATGGCGACACTTCGAGCGGGACGGTGGCCGTAGTGCGCGTCTCAACCCTGGATGCGAGCGGCAAGGTGAAAGTTTTGGGGACGGCTCCGGTGGAGAAAGACGGCTCGTTCTTTGTTCAAGCGCCGGGCGACAGTCCGCTGAAGTTCGAACTGCTGAACGCTCAAGGGAATGTTGTGCGCAAGGAAAACGGGTGGATGTGGGCGCGCAGCGGCGAGCAGCGCATCTGCGTAGGTTGCCACGCTGGGCCCGAACGCGCGCCGGACAACGCGGTGCCCGCGGTGCTGCTGCGCACGACTACTCCGGTGGACCTGACCGGCGCGCCGACCGAAGCGGCTAAAGGAGCGAACTAAGATGCTAGCCCTGCTGCTTGCACTAACGATGATGGCGCCCGCGCAAACGAAAGGCGCGCAACCCGCACCGCAGGCTCCGCTGCCCGCGCAGGCCGAAGCCGCGCCAGTCGTGCCAAAGCCGGTATCCGCCCCGGCGGCGAAGTCAGCCCCAATTCGCTTTGAGGACGCCACCGAGGCCTCAGGGATTCACTTCACTCACAGCATGGGCTCGCAAGCTCTCGGCTCGCTGCTGGAGGCGACGGGCGGCGGATGCGTTTGGTTCGATTACAACAATGACGGCTTGCTCGACCTGTATGTGGTGAGCGGGAAGCCACTCGAAGACGGCATGCACCCGCATCCGCTGAAGGTGAAGCCGGACTCGCCGCCGCACAATCATCTCTACCGCAACAACGGCGATGGTACCTTCACCGATGTGACGCAGGAAGCCGGGGTCGCGCCGGACATGTATTCGTTTGCGGTGACCGCGGCGGACTTCGATAACGACGGTTTCGTGGACTTGCTGGTGACGGGCTACGGCAAGGTGGTGCTCTATCACAACAACGGCAATGGAATCTTTACCGACGTGACGGCCAAGGCCGGCATCAAGGTAGACCGTTGGTCGATCAGTTCGGCATGGCTGGACTATGACAAAGACGGCTGCGTCGATTTGTTCATCGGGCGGTATGTGAAGTTCGATCCCACCTACCACAATTATTACGCCGCGGATAACTATCCGGGGCCGCTGGACTATGAAGGCGACACCAATGTTCTCTACCACAACAACTGCGATGGAACTTTTACCGATGTAAGCGACAAGAGCGGAATCGGCGCTTCTATTGGTCGAACCATGGGCGTGGCCACGGGAGACTTTGACGGAGATGGCTGGCCGGACATTTACGTTTCGAACGACAAGACCCAGAACTTCCTCTTTCATAACAATCACAACGGAACCTTCACGGAAGTTGCGATAGACGAGGATGTTGCCTACGGCCAGAACGGTGAGGCGACTTCTTCCATGGGTCCGGTGTTCGCCGATGTGGACGGCGACGGAAAACTCGACCTGTGGGTCACCGATTCGAAATACCACCGGCTGATGCACAACACTGGCAAGGGGCGATTTGAGGACGTGTCGGCTGCGTCCGGGCTGGCGCAGGCAGAGGCGCAATACACCAGCTGGGGCACGGGCGTTTATGACTTCGACAACGACGGCTGGCTGGACATCCTGTCGTTTCACGGTGGACTCATCAACATGGTTCCGCAGGAGCAATCGCTGTTTCGCAACCTTGGCGGTGGCGTATTCGAGGACGTCTCGCGGCAGGGCGGCGCGGTTCTCGACGTGAAGACCGTGGCGCGCGGAGGCTGCTTTGGCGACTACGACAACGATGGCAAGATCGACGCCTACATGGTGAATCTGAATGCGCCAGGCACGCTGCTGCACAACGTCACCCAAACTTCGAACCACTGGATCACGATCAAACTGAAGGGCACGAAGAGCAATCGCGACGGGCTGGGCGCACATCTGGAATTGACCGCCGGTGGGCGCACGCAGGTGGCCGAGCGTTCCGCGGGCTCAGGGTATCTTTCGCAGGATGATGACCGAATCCATTTTGGCCTGGGAGCGGCAACGAAGGTGGAGAAGCTCTTCCTTCGCTGGCCGAGCGGCAAGGAACAGACGATTGAGAATCCAAGAATTGACGGGATACTGAAGGTGGAGGAACCAAGGTGAGGCGGGGACCGGAGCTAGGAATACGCATAGCACTGGCGCTGGGCGCAGCGGTGGCGATGATGCTGCTTTGCGCGACTCTGCCGCACGCACAGGCCGGCGCTCCGGCCGATGACCATCAGTATCTATCGCCGTCGGAGATGACGTTCTCCCCGGATGGGCGACTGCTTTACGTGGTGTGCGAGCGCAGCGATCAACTGCTGGTGTTGAATGCGAAGGACGGCTCGATCCTGCAACGGATTCGCGTAGGCCACATTCCCCGCACGGTTGCAGTTTCTCCGGATGGGCGGCAAGTCTTCGTCACGAACTCGTGGGATGACACGGTGTCCGTGATTGACGCAGCGACGGTCGACGCCTCGCCAAATCGATCCACAACCCCGGGAGCAACGCGCACCATCATGACAGGCGCTGAGCCGTATGGAGTGGTGGTGGACCGTGCGGGAAAGACGCTCTATGTCGCAAACCGCGTCAGCAACGACGTTTCGGTGATCGACATCGCGACCGGAGTGGAGCGCAAGCGGCTGATGGCAGGACACGGCGCGAGCTACCTGGCGATCTCGGCGGACGGAAGCCGCGTGTATTGCACGCACGTGTATCCGCGAATCGGCGCACAACGCACGGTGCCGCAGTCGGAAATCACGGTGATCGACACGGCGCGCGAAGGGGTGGTGGAGCGCATACCGCTCGAGGGCGTGGCCGGCATGTTCCACGTAGCACTCTCGTCCGATGGGCGGATGGGCGTGGTCGCACAGATGCGTCCCAAGAACCTGGTACCGCTGGCTCACGTGGAGCACGGCTGGGCCTTTGGGCATTCGCTCACGGTCTTTGGCGCGGATGCGGGCGGCATGATCGAAGTGCCTCTCGACGAACTGGAGCACTACTACTCCCTGCAGTACGGCGTTGCGATTACGCCGGATAAATCGCGAATCTTCGTAACGGCTTCCGGGTCGGATGTTGTCACCGTGATCGATACGAAACGCCTTCTGGCCTTCGCCCGCGGCCGGCGGAAGCCGTTCGTAAACGATCTATCGGCCTCGGCGAATTACGTGCTGGCGCGCATTGCGGTGGGAAAGAATCCGCGCGGCGTGGCCATGAGCCCGGACGGCAAGCGGCTCTATGTGGCCAACCGCATGGATGACTCGCTGAGCGTGATCGACACGGTGAGCAACAAATCAGTGCGGACGATCGACCTGGGCGGACCGAAGAACATCACCGAGATGCGGCGCGGGGAGCAGCTCTTCACCACATCGCGCTATGCATTTCAGGGTCAGTTCAGTTGCGCGAACTGCCATATCGATTCCACCTTTGACGGGTTGACGTGGGACCTGGAGCCGGATGGCTTTGGCAAAGATATTGTGGACAACCGCTTGATCGAGGACCTTTCCGGCACCGAGCCTTTCAAGTGGAACGGCGGGAATCCGAGTATGGCGCAGGAGTGTGGGCCGCGGACAGAGATGTATTTTTACCGCTCACAGAGTTACGCGCCAGACGACCTTACCGACCTAGTGGACTACATCTACAGCCTGCCCACCCGGCCGAATCGTTTCCGGCTGCCGGATGGGCAACTTACCCCGGCCCAGGAGCGGGGCAAGGCCATCTTCTACCGCAAGCTGAGCAAATTCGGCAAGGCGATTCCGGAGACGAACCAATGCGCCTATTGCCACAGCGGACCGAAGCACACCAGCCAGAAGTCGTTTGATGTGGGTACAGGCAAGTGGACGGATCGCTCACCGATCTTTGATACTCCGCAACTCGTGAACATTGCGATGACAGCGCCGTATTTGCATGACGAATCGGCGCGCTCTCTGGAAGAGATCTGGACCGTCTTCAATCCCCGCGATCAGCACGGGGCAACCAACGATCTAACCAAGGACGAACTGAACGACCTGATCGAGTATCTGAAAACGCTATGAAAGCACGCATTTTGACCGCACTTCTTTTCGCGACTCTGCCCCTGGCTGGCGCAGTGAAGTCCGCAGCCGTCAAGCCTGCCACCGCAAGGAATCATGCGGAGACACTAGCCGCGTCGATGCCGCGCTTTCGCTGGGAAAACTTTACGACCGCGAATGGGCTGCCTGACAACCACGTCTTCGCCGTGCTGGTGGATGGCGACCGCGTGTGGGCAGGCACGGAAAACGGACTGGCATTGTTCGAAGGCGGCGGCTGGAAGGTTTTCACTCCGAAGGACGGTCTGGCGCACCGGGCGGTGCTTTCGCTGGCCGTCGATAAGAACACGGGCGATTTATGGGTGGGCACGATGGGTGGTTTGAGCCATATATCCGCGGGGCGGATCGACACTTATACCCAGCTCAATTCCGGCCTGTCGAACGACGTGGTGTATGGCGTTGGAGTGCAGGGCGACTTCGTGTGGACCGCAACGGCAGCCGGGGCAAGCCGACTGAATACGCGCACGGGCGAGTGGTCGCTCTACAACGAACGCAACACGCCGATGGCGGAGATCTGGACCTACGCGGTAAGCACCGGTGCCGACAAGGTGTACTACGCCGTATGGGGCAGCGGAGTGCTGGAATACACCATCGCGACCGGGCGCTGGAAAGACTACACCGATCCCGATGGCGAGAACGAGTTAGTGCTGTTCAAAGACCAGGGATTGATTCACAAGATCACCACCTCAGTGAGCTATGTGGATAACACGCTCTGGGCTGCGACTTACTTCGGAGACAGTCACTACGACGGGCGAAGCTGGCATAACTTTCTGACCAAAGACAGCGGGCTGCCCTCGAACTTCACCAACCAGGTGAAAGGTCTGGATGCCTCACGCGCCTGGTTCTGCACAGACAAGGGACTGGCCTACTACGACGGCGTGAATTGGGCCGTATACCGGCCGGCATTGGACACGGGCAAGCCGGAAATGTATATCCGCGACGCCAGCGGAAAGATCACGCCGGTTGCGGTGCAGACGGCTCCGGCACACAACTACGTGCTTGGTATCGACGTTCAAGGCGATGACGTGTGGGTCGCCACAGCCAAGGGATTGAGTCACGGAATTCGACAGAAATAATTCATGGAAGAGGTTCTTATGAACTTACAGGAATTAATCCAGGAAGCGTCCACCTCGATCGCGCCGATTGAGAAACGTGCGATCACCAACCTTAACGTGTTGAACGAGGCCTATGACTACGCGAGGCCCAGCACCTTTTCCCGAGGCATGCGCATCGACCTTGGCAACATCGTGATTCTACTGATCTCGGGCACCGCGAGCATCGATGAAAATGGCGTGAGCGTCCACCTGGGCGACTTCCGCGCCCAGTGCCAGCGGACCTTTCAGAACATCACTGGGTTGCTCGAAGCCGAGGGGGCAACCTGGCACGACATTGTGCGGACAAGTTGCTACCTCCGGGATATTGAACGGGATTATGCCGAATTCAACGAAGAGCGGACAGCGTTCTACCGGGCGCAAGAACTGGATCCGGTGCCGGCATCGACCGGCATCCAGGCCATCCTGTGCCGCCCCGAGCTATTGATCGAGATCGAAGCGATCGCCATGTTCAAGAAGCATGTTCAAGAAGCTTGATCAGTAGAACTGCACGGCAGAGAGGGTTGAATGAGTACGCATATTGCTTCGAACCGCAACACTGCAGGCCTGTGGCTGCTTGTGGCCATGCTTGCTTCCCTGTTGGCCTCCACGGTGGTGGCGCAGAGCGGTTCTGACCCGGAGGTGCCTGCTTCCTGCACGTGCGCAAGCCATCCCCCCAAGCCACGCTCGCAGCGCACCGTAACGCCCTATGCGAACCAGCCGAAGGACATGCAGCCGTATTCGAAGTTCGCCGAGCCCTACGACCTTAATTACGTTCAAACGAATGTTTATTCAGGAGCAGCGCGGGATATTCCCGATCCTGACCTGAAGGATCTGACCGAGATTCGCATTGGACTTCTGGGACCGATCGATAAGAATCCCGAACAGGTTTTCGGCCAAAGGATGCTGAACGGGGCGCAGCTTGCGGTCGACGATGCGAACGCGCGCGGCGGATATTGCGGCAAGCCTTTCAAGCTGCTGCCCCGCAACGACTATGACAACTGGCAAGCCAACGCGGTCTACGGCGAGGAGCGGCCAACCACGCCGGAGATCTGGGGAGCGGGGGCCAGCCAGACGGCAAAAATGGTTTACGACGATAAGGACTGGGCCATCTTCGGTTCGATCAGTTCGGAGTCGACCCACATGGCGTTGCGGGTGGCGCTGCGCGCGGAAATACCAATTGTCAATTCCGCCTCGACCGATCCCACGATTCCGGAGACGTATATTCCGTGGTACTTCACCGATCTGCAGGACGATCGCGTGCAA
>PMXH01000515.1 GCA_003165855.1 Acidobacteriaceae bacterium
ACCAGACTGCTCCACCCCGCAGTTCGATCATAAACAAAGGCTCCGACATCGTCAAACTTCTTCGGCCACGCTTTTGCCTCGCGATCTTCGCGGCGGCTTGCGCAACTCTCTCCGGGCGCTCGCGCTCCATGCTTCCCACGGTCGCCTCCTTCCCGGTTTGAGCCCTTTTCTGACACCACCTATCGCATCCAACAGCAGGTTCCGGGCATCGAACAGAGAAGAAGATTTTGTAAGCAGGAATTAAGCATTTCTAAGCAGCGAGGAGAGCATTATCTATGAGCAAGAAAGATCTCAACGCAAAAGCACCTACCAGCGAGCGAGGAAACGTCAGCGCGCAACCCCGCCTTCACCAGAGCGCTCCAGAAATTCAAAAGTACGGCACCGTTTCGCACATGTTGCCTCTCGATCTTGAGGAGCCAATTCGCCTCGAAATGACCGAACAACTCAACCTGTTGCTGGCCGACACCATGACCCTCCGCGATCTCTACAAGAAATCGCACTGGCAAGTCGCAGGACCAACCTTCTATCAACTCCATCTTTTATTTGATAAGCATTACGGCGAGCAATCGGAAATTGTGGACACGATCGCCGAACGGATCCAGCTTCTCGGTGGAGTCTCGATCGCCATGGCTGCCGACGTGGCAGAAACCACGCGCATCGAGCGTCCGCCGCGGGGTAGGGAAGAAGTGCCGGTGCAGATTTCCCGCTTGCTTGATGCGCATCAGATCATCATCGGCCACTGCCGGACGCTGGCGCGCCTAGCCGACGAACTGGGAGACGATGGCACCAACGACCTGGTCATCAGCGATGTCCTGCGCACCAACGAATTGCAAGGCTGGTTCCTCAGCGAACACTTGGTGGATGCGCCGCTTGTGCACGCCGAACAACCGCGCTTACGCGGCATCAGCTAATTCCAACCGAAAACAAAGCGAGCAGGCTCTTGCCGCAGAGCCTGCTCGCTTGATTTCCCGTGACTTCGGTTTACGTCCGGCTGCCCGCCTTCAGTTTGTCGTGGTCGTAGTATTCGTAGGCCGACATCGGTTTTTCCCCGCCCTTCTTCCAGGTACGCGAATCCTCCGGCAACTTCCCGAGCACCCGCGCCATTTCCCGGATATGCATTGCCACCGTGCCACAGCACGCGCCGATGAAGTTGATGCCGATATCGCGCGCCTGCACCGCATAGTCCCCCATTTCCTTTCGCGTAAGCTGCAACGGATCTAACGCGTAAGGAAACTCCGGCAGGCTGGTGAAGTCAGGCTTCTCCTTCGGAGTGCGGTACGCGACCGGCTGACACGCCAGATATCCTGAAACGGCCTTGCGCATCTCCTCCATCGGACCCAGGATGTGCTCCGGCGGCCGCAAACAATTCATGCCAACAATGTCGGCGCCGGCATCGAACAGCACCTTCGCCGCATCGGCCGCGCTCTTCCCGTCGGTGGTTTCGTCTTTGTTCTCGAAACAAATCGTGACCATCGTGGGCAAGCCGGTTTTCTTCCCACGCTCCACCGCGATCAGCGCCTCTCCGAGAAATGAAAACGTTTCTCCGATGATGAAGTCCACGCCTTCCTCAACCTGCACCGCCAGTTGCTCGTCGAACGTTTTCCGTACCCGGTCGGCGGCCGAAGCGCTGCCCGGTTCGTACATCCACGTCAGACTCAGGTTTCCCGCAACCAGGCAACGATCTCCCGCCACCTCGCGCGCAATGCGGACCGCCGCTCGATTCAAATCCTGCAATCGATCCTCGAGCCCCACAGTCGCCAGCTTATCCCGGCTCGCGTAGAACGTCAGCGCCTGCAGCACTTCCGATCCAGCTTCGCGAAATTCCACGTGCAATTCGCGCAACGCCTCGGGATGCGTCAGCACCACCTCCGGAGTGAACGGACCCGCCCGCACCCACCCCCGCTTCTCCAATTCCAGCAGATATCCGCCATCGCCCAACACCGGGCCTTCCTTCAGTCTTTCCAGAATGCCTTTCTTCTTCATGCTTCGCTCCTTAAGTCGGTTTCTCTCTTTGCAAACTTCGCGAATCATTAGCGACCTTGGCGGTTAAAGGCTTTCAAGCTGTCTCTCTGAATCGTCCCTTCTTCCAATCCCGCAGCGCCTGCATCGCCGCATTCCGCCCCGGTGCCCCGGTAACGCCGCCGCCGGGATGCGCCCCCGCTCCGCACAGAAAAAGCCCACGAATCGGTGTGCGATACTGCGCCCAGCCCGGCACCGGACGCATAAAGAAGAGCTGCTCCAGCCGCAAATCGCCGTGGAAAATGTTGCCCTCGGTCAATCCGTAGGTCCGCTCCAAATCCAGTGGCGTCAGCACCTGCCGCGCCACAATCGCACTCGGCGCGTTCGGCGCATACTCGGCAATCTTCTTCACCACGCGATCGCCCAGCAGTTCCCGCTTCTCATCCCAATTTCCTTCGCGCAACTTGTAAGGCACGTACTGCACGAAGCAGGTGAGGATGTGCTTGCCCGGTGGCGCGAGCGACTGATCCGCGTTCGACGAGACCACGCAATCCACCCAGAGCTCTTCCGGAATCTCACCAAACTTCGCAATGTCATAACAACGCTCTGCAAATTCGAGCGACGGAACCAGCGTGTAGAACGTGCGCTCGAGTGGCGACGCCTGCGGCGACGTTCCGGTGAACCGCGGCTCTTCCGCCAGTACAAAGTTGACCTTCGCGCATGGGCCGTCCATCTTGATGCCGCGCACCGCAAACAGAACATCTTCCGGCAGCTCGCGCGCCGCAATCATTTTCAAGAATGTCCGCTTCGGATCGGCGTTCGAAAGAATCATCCGCCCGCGAACCTCGCTTCCGTCCTCTAACACAACGCTGTAAGCTCGCCCGTTGCGTACCTCAATCTGCGCCACCGGCGCGGACGTTCGAATCTCCACCCCCAGCTTCTTTCCGGCTGCCGCCAGCGCCTGCGTGATCGATCCCATCCCACCCATCACATGTCCGTAGAAGCCCTGCAATTCGTGCTCCCCGCCGCTCAGCAGATGAAACAGCAGCCCAATCGCCGTTCCCGGCTGGTACGGCCCACCATGCTTGCCATACACGTTGTTCGCCAGGAACATCGTCTTCATCTTCTCGGATTCGTAGTTGTGATCGAGAAACTCTCCCAGGCTTCCGGTTAAAAACGAAATCAATTGCGCAATCTCCGCGCTGGAAATCCCGCGAAACCGTTTGCCCACGCGAAACAAGTCGCTCCATCCGCCCACTGTCCGCATGTCTATTTCCGGCGGAGGCTCCAGGAAAAACGGCTGCAGATAGCGCGCCAGCTTCTTCAGTTGATCGTCGACCTCAACAAATCGCGCTGCATCTTTTGCAGAAATCTTTCCAAACTCAGCTTTCGCCCGCTCCCGGTCCACCCACCACGGAACTACATGCCCGTCAGGGAAGGGAACTTGAATCGCCGGGTCGCAGGGAATCATGCGCAATCCGTGATCGGCCAGCCGCAGCTCCGCAATTACTTCCGGCCGCAGCATGCTGGCAATATAAGAGGTTGTCGAAACCCGGCAGCCGGGAGCGATCTCCTCGGTCACGCAACATCCGCCCACAATCTCGCGACGTTCCAGCACCAGCGTGGAAAGCCCAGCCCGCGCCAGATACGCAGCCGCAGTCAATCCGTTGTGACCGCCGCCTACGATGATCGCATCGTAAATGGAATTGGAAGCCTGTTTCACGAAGTCTGACTCAAGGTCACGCCGCGATGCCCCGCGGAACCACACATTACCGTAGCAACCGCCAAAAATGAAGTTGAAAATAAGAGCCGTCTCTTATATGCTTCCGTGACTTGGAGTCATCCATGAGTGGAATCGCCAGCAATCCCGTTGAGCCGCCACGCTACATTCGCCATCAGGCGCCCCGTCCTCGGTCCGAGGCCAAGCGCTCTCACATCATCGACGCTGCCATGCGGCACTTCGCGGAGAACGGCTATCACGCCGCGCGCGTCGGCGACATCGCGGCCACGCTGGGCATTGCCAAAGGCTCTATCTTCCAGCACTTCGGCAGCAAAGACGGCCTGTTCTTCGAAGTCTACAAACGCGCCGTGCGCTCCTTCTCGAAATATCTGGACGCTCCCGCCGACGTGCGTGCCGCCGGCTTTTTCGACGTTCTTTACTATTGGCTGGTGCGCACCGAACATATGCTGCGCGAAGACTGGATCCCCTACCGCATCTCTCTGCTCGGCAACTATGGCACCGATCTCGTGTTGAAGCGCGAAATCAATCGCTTTCTCACCACCGAAGATCCCTACGGCACGGGCGCCTTCGTGCGCTTCGGTCTTGAGCGCGGCGAGTTGCGCAAGGACATGGATATTGAAATGATCGTCTCCATTCTCGACTGGACCATGGAACGATTTCAGGATGCCCTGCTCACCGCCGAACTCGATCCCGGCCTTTTCCGCCGCCAGGGCGAGATGCCGGAGAAAAAAGAAGCTCGCATTCGTCAATTCCTGGAAGTATTGCAGCGCGCGGTCGGCGCCGTTTCCGCGTCGTCGGTCCACAGCAACCGTCAAATACGGAGGATTGCCGCCGCCGATCTAGTCGCCAGAACGAAAATGTCGTAGCAACACGCAAGCCGACACGGATTCAACATCGAACCTACAGTGAGACAAGTTCAGACCATGCCAACTTCCATCGAGCAGATCCTCTCCAGTTATGACGACCATGCCCCGCTGTCGCAAGCCTCCACCATTCCCGCCGCCTGGTACGTCGATCCCCGCATCGCGGAACTCGAGCGCTTCAACGTATTCAGCAAAACCTGGCAGCTCGTCGCCCGCACCGATCAACTGAAAGCTCCGGGAGAGTTCGTCGCCACTACGGTCGCGGGTGAGCCGATCGTCGTCGTCCGCGGCAATGATGGCGTCCTGCGCGCCTTCTACAATGTTTGCCGCCATCACGCTGCAGCCGTCGTTACTCAACCTTGTGGCCAGGCCGCTCTTCTCCATTGTCCCTATCATGGCTGGAACTACGGCCTCGATGGCTCCCTGAAAGGCATGCCCGAGTTCGAAGGTGTCGAGAATTTCGACCGCGCTCAGAACGGCCTCGTCCCCATTCGAGTCGAGACCTGGGAATGCTTCGTCTTCATCAACCTCGACGCTCACGCAGCGCCCTTAGCCGACTTTCTCGGCGGCCTCGCCAAG
>PMXH01000287.1 GCA_003165855.1 Acidobacteriaceae bacterium
CGGCCTTCTCATCCCATCTGTTAGCAACAGTTGGGAATAGACAATCGCTTACGGTTGGCGACGAAGCGGGCCGCCTTAATTCATAGTGAGTGAAATGGCGGTATTTCGCCTGGCTGTTTTGATGGTTGCAGTAAAGCCTAGTCCCCAGTACCGTTCAGGCTTGCCGTCTGCGGATTGTTGCTGGCGCTATCGTTTACGTCAAGTTGGCCGGTCCGCTTCCCTTTCGCCGTCGGGGCGAACGTCACTTGGATGGTGCATTTTCCTTTGGCGACCAAGCTTGTTGTGCAGATCGTAGCGGAAACCGCGAAGTCTCCGGTCGTCGAAATCGCGATGCTGTTGAGGGAAAGTTTTTTGCCAAGAAATCCCTCCTCAAAGACCCCAAGACGGTGAAGACGTACACCGAGCGCTTGGGCTATTTTTTGGACTGGTGCGAGCGTAGCGGCATCAAGCATTTCGATCAACTCACTGGGGGCGACGACTTGTTGCCTTACGTATCCTTCTTGCGGCAGCGCAAGACCACCAGGGACACGTTGTTTGAACCCCGCTACGTGTACAACATCTTCCAAACGTGCAACACATTTCTGCGTGCGAATAGCATCCTCTTCGCTGGAGAAATTCTTGGGCAGTTGGACTCCGAGGAAAAGGAAGTCAAGCCATACAAGCCGCACGAACTCAAGGCGCTGTTCCAGGCGGCAGATGACGAAGAACAATTGTGGATGAGCTATTTCTTGAACACAGGCTGCCGTGAGCAGGAGGTGGCGAATGCGGAATACTGCGATCTGCTCGATGATGTAAACGTCGTGTGGGTCCGTTCCAAGCTGGACCGTGGCTTCAAACTCAAAGGCAAGCGGTGGCAGAACCAAGGACGCAAATTGCCAGTTCCTACGGCGCTAATGGAGAAGCTACGGGACCGCATGATTGCGCAAGCTGCCAAGCCAAGCGACCTGATCTTTCCTAATACCATTGGCGGTGTGGAGGGACACTTCCTGCGCAAGCTGCAAACCATCGCTGAGCGTGCGGGCGTAGTGGAGCCGGAACTTCACCGATTCCGAAAATCCTACGCAGACACTCTTGCCGATGAGGGCTTGCCCGTGCCTACGATTATGAAAAGGCTTGGGCACTGCTCACTGGACATGGCTGTCGATCCCACGGGAGATCGGGCACCCTTTGGGCATTGCCATCCCAAACAAGAAGGGCATTGCGCTATTAAGCCTCTTTTGCCGTTTTGCGCAGAAAAGAGTGAGCCAGTCACATTGAAGGCAGCTGACGGTCCCTGCTGCGGCGAGGGTGATCAAGAATCGCGATTTGTCGAAGGATAAGAGGTCCTGTAGTCTTACTTCGCGCTGTAGCCGCAAACCGCGGGCAGTGGTGGCTCCATGGGTTCCTTCTTCATGCAGGCTGCTCCGTATTTATTCGAGCTGGTGGTACGATCCCCTTATGAAAAGAATCAGCTCCTTCAAAGTGATTCAAGCGTCCATCGCTTTGCTGGTGCTGTTGTCGCTGGTGCATCCATCGCGCGCGTTCGCGGCAAATCCTGACCTGGAAACAGTTCTGACTGGTTCCCGACAGCGTATTGAGAAATTGGACTACCGCTTGACTGGGCGACTCACACGGGTAGAAGGCAACGAGAAGCGAACAAGCTACAAGTTTGCCGCCAAGGCCCACTGGTTTCCCGATGGTCTGCGTTTCTTATGCGAGATCTCGGGGCCTGGCTCAGAGAAGACCCGCCTTCTTCTGCAAATGAGCGGGAGTGGGCACGTGACTATTGAGAAAATACTTCCGGGTGAGAAGGCCGCCAGCGTGTTGCCATTCGAACGCTGGAACGACCCAATCGTGGGAACAGACTTCTCCTATGAAGATATGGTAGAGAGCCAGTTCTTCTGGAAGAATCAGAAACTCCTGGCACCGGAAAAGTATGGCGCAAGGGATTGCTTTGTTCTTAAGAGCATGTCCGGCGCTCAGGATCGGTCTTACTATGATTCGGTAACATCGTGGATTGACCGCGGCATTTTGTACCCTGTGCATGTGGTTAAGACACTCCACGGGACGGGGCAGCAGAAGGAATTCATTTACTACGGGCTGCGGCAGGTCAGCGGCGTTTGGTCTGCGTCGCAGATCGAGGCGAAGCTGCAAGGCCAGCCCGGTTCCTCGATTCTTGTAATCGAGGCGGGCTCAACAAAGGCAAACCTTGGGCGCAAGGACTTTGATCTCAGCCCGTCCGGCACTCAAGAAGAGAAAGTGAAATAAGTCGCATCGCCTAAATTGGGCCGTTGCGAGGAACTGTGCTGTCGCGGAACCATTCACAGTGCTCGCCGTCATGGGACGAGCCCCTTTTCAGACGTCGCAGGGGTTCCATTCGCTGGAGCGCCATAAAGACCAAAGGGCCACCAATTCCAGTCGCCGGCAAGCTGCAACAGAGCTGGCCCGACAATCATCCGCACCACTGTAGCGTCGATAAGCACCGCCCCGGCCAGCGTAAAACCCAGCATTTGAACGACCAGAAAGCTCCCCAAGGTGAATGCGGTGAAGACGGCGATCATAATTGCCGCAGCGCTCGTGATGAGACCGGCAGTCCGCGCCAGACCCTCGATCACCGCTGATCTCTCACATAGACCGCGCCGCCGTTCTTCGAGAACTCGGGCGACCAGGAAGACCTCATAGTCCATGCTCAATCCAAAGACAATGGCAAATGAGAGAATCGGCACGATCGGGTATACGCTGCCGGTCGGTCCTTCGAGCCCCAAAAGTTGGCTACCGTGGCCATCCTGGAAAACGACAACTAGCGCACCGAATGAAGCGCCAACGGAGAGCAGGTTAAGCAGAATTGCTTTGATAGCCGCGAATAAGGAACGTAAGCCGATAAGGAGCGCCAGCAAGCTCCCCAATACGACGCCGAGGACCACCTTCGGCAAACGCTCTTTTACTACCAGGTCATAATCTGCTTCGAGCGCGGGAACTCCGCCGACGCGCAGCACAGCGCCAGGCACGCCGGTCATCGCCGCGACATCGGAGGAACGCACGTCTCGAACCCATTGAACCTGTTGGTTGGGCGAAAGAGCGGCGGTGGGCAGCAACTCAATCAAGGTGGCCTGGCCATCGCTGCGAAGAAAACTCTTGCGGATTGACTCTGGCAGTTCGTCGGCCGCATCCGCCGTGTCAGACATTCCCGTTAGGGTCGGAAGAGATAGGACCTCCTCCGCTCTAGGATCGCTCTGGAAGCGTTTCGTCAAGCGAGTGGTGGCTAGCCAGCCAGTTGGCGAGAGCGGTGGAGACTGCGGCGGCAACTCGAGGATCACTCGGAGACCCTGCACAATGCCCGACCGCCCCATTCCCTGGAGCGTGTGAAGCGCTCGCACCGACTCAGCTGCGGCCGGAAGCGAGTTATGGTCAGGAATTCCAGGAGAGATTCTCCGTGCCTGGAATGCAAGGATCAGCAGCGGAATCCCGGCGACAAGCAAAGCTGTCCAGGGCCGGCGGGTTACGATGCCACCCCACCGGACCCACCTCTCACTCGCCGCGCACAGGTCCCGTGGTTTTGCTCGTCCGTCTGGAATACTCACTTTTGCGACATTGATGCGATGCCCTAGGAGACTAAGCGCCCAAGGCAGAATGGATGTACACAACATAACACTCAGAGCGGTCACCAGCAGGCCAGCTATCCCGATGGAGCGCAGCTCGCTGATGGGCACAATCAGGAGCGCCGAAAATCCGATTGCAACTGTCGTAGCCGATATGATCAGCGTCCGACCAGCCTGCCTGGCAGCAATATCGGCAGCAGGGCCGGGATCATATCCTTCGGCCAATGCTTCGCGAAACCGGCTCACCATCAGCAATGCATAGTCGATGCCCAAGCCAAGACCGAGCATCGTTGCCAGGTTCTGCACCAGAATCGACAGCTGCAGATAATGCGCGAGGAGCGCCGCCGCACCCAACGCCATGGAGATGGAGAGCAGTCCAACTCCCAGCGGCAATAGTGCGGCTACGAGACTGCCGAAAGCCAGCACCAGCAGCACGAGAGTGACCGGCATCGCTCGTTCCTCGGCGTGGGTGACGTCGTCGGCACTGACCTTGCGAAGATCGAAGTTCAACGGCGTTTCGCCCGTAATTTCCAGTTTGACATTGGGATATTGCGACCTAAGCTGACCTTCCATCCAGTCTGCTCTTGCCCGTAGTTTGGGGACCAACCCCTCCACAGTTTCATCGTGCGGCTCCAGCCCAACGATGATCAAGGTCCCGCCATTTTTCCCGGTGAACAGAGGATC
>PMXH01000410.1 GCA_003165855.1 Acidobacteriaceae bacterium
GCCGCCATTGCATCCGCATTCGCCGAAACCGGCGCCGAAATCCACGTATGCGATATCGACGACGTTGCCCTGGCCGCATTCCAGAAGCGGTTCCCATCCTGCGTGGCGACCCACGCGGATGTGGCCTATGAAACGCAGGTGGCATCGCTATTCGAGACGCAGCGAGACCGATTTGGCGGGCTCGATGTCTTAATCAATTGCGCCGGCATCGCGGGCCCGACTGCTGGAGTGGACAAGATCACCGAGCAAGAATGGACGCGTACGATCGAAGTGAACCTGAATGGCCAGTACCGCTGTCTGCACCATGCTGTGCCGATGCTTCGGGATTCCAAGGCCGCCAACATTATCTGNNGACAACATCAGGGTGAACGCAGTACTGCCCGGCATTGTGGAGGGGCCAAGGATGGATGGCGTCATCAGTGCCCGCGCCAAGATGGAAGGGGTGGATGAGGACGCGATGCGGGAGGATTACCTGAAGCATATTTCCCTGCACCGCATGGTTAGTGCGGACGACATAGCGCTCATGTGTCTTTTCCTATGTTCGCCGGCAGGACAAAATGTTTCGGGGCAGGCGATCAGCGTGGATGGCAATTATTCCTAAATCGCAACTCAGGCGAAGGACGAGACGATTTGACCCAAAGTCTGCCTCCAATGGGCAGAAGGATTAAAGGACTTGTGGCTGGATGGGTTGAGGTGGTGTGGACCGGCAAGATGAAATAACACCGGACTGAGCAGCGAGGTCGATTTGAAGAATGCAGGCTTTGTCTCGCGGGAATCGAAAGGTGTGTGCGTGAGATGAGCCGTGATGCCGTCATTGTTTCCGTAGCGCGGACTCCGATCGGCCGCGCATACAAGGGCGCATTCAACGCTACCCCTTCCCCGACGCTGGCAGCTCATGCCATTCGTGCCGCAGTGGCGCGTGCAAAGGTTGATCCCGATGAGATCGAGGATTGCATCGTCGGGTCGGCGTTGCCTCAGGGTCTGCAACATACGATCGGACGGACTGCGGCCCTGACCGCGGGGTTGCCGGTCTCGGTCGCTGGACAGACCGTCGACAGGCAGTGTTCGTCGGGGCTCATGAGTATCTCCATGGCGTCGAAACAGGTTGTCATGGACCGAATGGACATCGTCGTGGCTGGTGGAATGGATTCGATTTCGCTGGTGCAGACAGCCGAACTCCGTCTCGGCTCCGACCCTGAACTGCAAGCGCTTCATCCGGATGTTTACATGCCGATGATCGACACGGCCGAGGTCGTTGCTCGCCGCTACGGCGTTTCGCGCGAACAGCAGGATGAGTACGCTTTGCAGTCACAGCGCCGAACGGCAGAAGCCCAGGCAGCCGGCCGCTTCGATGCGGAGATCATCCCGGTAAGGACAATCAAGTCGGTGACGGACAAGACCACGGGCGAGACCTCGATGCAGGAAGTGGAACTGGCGCGCGACGAAGGCAACCGGCCCGACACGACCATGGAGGGCCTCGCTTCGCTCAAGCCGGTGCGGCAAGACGGCTTTATTACCGCGGGCAACGCGAGCCAGCTATCTGATGGTGCTTCAGCCTGCGTAGTGATGGAAGCAAAGCTGGCCGCGGCCCGCGGCCTTGAGCCACTCGGCCGCTATTGTGGCATGGCGGTTGTTGGCACTGAGCCTGACGAGATGGGCATTGGGCCGGTCTTTGCTGTCCCCAGGCTCCTGAAACGCTTTGATCTGAAAATGGACGACATCGGGCTGTGGGAGCTGAACGAAGCCTTCGCGGTGCAGGTGGTCTATTGCCGCGACCGACTCGGGATTCCCAATGATCGCTTCAACGTGGATGGCGGCGCCATCTCCATCGGCCATCCTTATGGCATGTCTGGCAACCGCCTGACAGCGCATGCGTTGATTGAAGGGCGCCGACGCGGAGTCCGATACGTCGTTGTGACCATGTGCGTGGGCGGCGGCATGGGCGCGGCTGCCCTGTTTGAGGTTCTTGGATGAAGGACAGATGAGCATGGCAACGGACCCATCCGCATCGCCGATGGGACCGCGCGGGCGGGCCAGTGAACCACCTGCGCCGTCCTTTGCGCAACCTGGGCGGCGTGCCTGGATTGCGCTCGCCATGCTGTTCGTGGTGTACGTCCTGAACTTCCTTTCCCGACAGTTGCCGGGCATTCTTGCCAAGCCGATCCAGGACAGTCTGCACGTCTCGGATGGTCAGCTTGGACGGATTGGCGGCCTCTATTTTGCGCTCTTCTATTGCTGCATCTCAATTCCTGTCGGGTGGCTCGCTGACAAGACAAGCAGGTCAAAGGTTCTCGCGGTGGCGTGTGCGATCTGGAGCGCTGCGACGATGTGGTGCGGCGGCGCAGCAAACTATCTGCAGTTTGCCGTCGCGTACATGACGGTCGGCTTCGGCGAAGCCGGCGGCGTTCCACCTTCCTACTCGATCATCTCCGATTATTTTCCACCCGGCCGTCGCGGCAGAGCGCTGGGCCTCTACAACATTGGCCCGCCGATTGGTGCGGCGCTGGGGATCGCCTTCGGTGCTTCAATCGCTGCTGCTTTCAGTTGGCGCTATGCATTTGTCCTGCTTGGCTCGGTCGGCCTTATCGCAGTGATCGGCGTCCTCATCCTGGTGCCTGAACCCCCTCGCGGCGGCCTCGATCCCATTCCGGACCAGGCGCGAGTGGGGAAAACAGGATTCCTGGAGACGTTGGCGATGTTTATTTCGCGGCCTTCTCTCATGCTCGCCGCACTGGGCAGCGGCGCCAACCAATTCATCACGTACGGTCTGATCAACTTCGCGGTCCTCTTTCTGATGCGCGAAAAAGGGATGACGCTGAAAGAAGTCGCTGTGTATTACGCGCTGGTTATCGCAATCGGGATGGGCGGGAGCATGCTCGCCTCAGGCCGGGTGATAGACCGTCTAACGCGGCGCTCGAAACAGGCCTATGCCCTGGTGCCGGCCGGCACGCTTGCTCTTGCCCTTCCGTTTTATCTTTCATTCGTCTGGGCACCCTCGTGGCGTCTGTCGCTGCTCTTCCTGACCGGCACGATGTTTTTTAATTATTTCTATCTGACATCGGCGGTGACGCTGGTGCAGGAGGAAGTGCGGCCAGACCAGCGCGTCATGTCAGGCGCACTGCTTTTACTGATCATGAATCTGATCGGTCTTGGCCTTGGCCCCACCTTCGTAGGCGGGGCGAGCGACTTTTTCCGCGCAAGCCATCCCCATCAGTCGTTGCAAATCGCACTTTATATGCTCGCGTCGTTCTACGTTGTGGCTATAATGCTGTTCCTAGCGTTGGCGCGCGTGCTTCGAAACGAAAGCCGTACAGCTGGAGGAACAATCCGATGATCTTGCTTCGTCGCTTGCTTGCGTGGTCCGCTGCGACCGCCTTTGTTGCTTTAGCGCCTTCGAATTTCGCTCATCAGGTGACAACCATG
>PMXH01000395.1 GCA_003165855.1 Acidobacteriaceae bacterium
CAGCTCGACGTCCAAAGTGGTCACCGTTATGTGGATCGACAGCGTGTTGTTGCGCGATACCTCGCGGAGAAGATCAACATCCCGTGTGATGAGATTGGATTTGGTGACAATCCCCAACTCGAAGCCGCGGTGGCGCGCGAATTCTTCAAGAATGCCGCGGGTGACTTCGTAGCGGCGCTCGGCAGGCTGGTAAGGATCGGTGGCGGTCCCAAGAGCGATGGCTTCACTCGGCTTGACCCGCCGCAGTTCGCGCCGCAGCAAGTCCGCCGTGTGCTGCTTGACGTAGATCTTCTGCTCGAACTCCGCGCCGTCGCGCATTTCCATGAATTCGTGGGTGTAGCGGGCATAGCAATACTTGCAAGCGAATTCGCAGCCGCGGTAGGGATTGATGGTCCAGGTAAAGGGCAGGCCGCGGCGGCTCACGCAGCGGTTCAGCAGGGATTTCGCCGGGAGTGTGAAGTATTCAACGTTGTGGCCCTCGCGCAGGGACTCACCTTCTGACGCGAGCCGGGCGATGCCGACCAGCGGCGACTTCTGCGGAAGTGCGAACAAGGGCAGGGAAGGCATGTTTATTCGCCGTTTGTTCGCCTACGATAGAGTTTCGGAACGACTCTGTCAAGAGGAAAGCGGAGCGGTCTTCGCCTTCCCCTGCGCGCCGAGGTTTGCTACTGTCCCATGCCCGTGAGCCGGGCCGCGTCTTGCATCATTGCCAGTCTTCGCTGCTGCTGATCCAGCATCTGCTGCATGTGCGCCATGCGTTCCATCTGAATCGACTGATAGCGGTTCACTGGAGTTTCGTACTGTGCCGTGCCGACCGCCGCATGCATCGACTTATTTACGCGGTCGATACGCGTTTGAAGATCGGCAATCCGTACTTCCTGATCCTGGATGCGTGCTTTCCACTGCTCGCCGGCACGCTGTTCGGCCACCAGTCGCTGATTCGGGCGCTGCTCCGAGTAGGGATCAACGGACCTCTTCACGCCGGATACCGTTGTCATCGGCTCCGAGGACTCCGGGACTCCCGAAGGGTTCGCGGGAAGATCCTGATTCGTAAATGTTTTCGGCATCCTCCCAGTTGCTTGCTGTGCCTGCTGTTTCGTTTGGTTTGCACGGGCCACCTCGCCCAGCGAATACCCGGTCTGGGACTGCCCTATTGCGGCTGCATTCAGTAATAGTCCGACGAAGCAAACCCGCCAAGCCACTCGCTGCATAGGTCCTCCTGGAATCGTTTTGCCAGGATCGTCCTGCCCCACACCGTCCTGACAAAGACCGCTCCCTATAAGGAAAACCCAACCGGACCCACCGTGTCATGTTCCCAAAGTGTAATCCGGGCCAAACGAACGGACCCAGCCTCAAATGACCAAAGGTACATCCAGTGCAATCGCAGGTGGCGCATGCTTTTCATCTCGCTGGCCAGCACGAACGCGGGTTCGAGCAATGGTCAATGAGCGTAAGCGGATTACGTCAGTCATGGTGCGCCGCTCCTCGGTTTCGCTACACTGAGTTCAGTCCATGAATCGCATAGTGAGCGTCCTGCAAAAACCGCATTGGGTTTTCATCTTGCCACCGCTGCACTTAGCTGGATGCATTCTGACGGCGCGTACTAACTTTGAGTGGCTACCGGTGATCTTGAGCGAGTTTCCGGCTGGGATTCTCCTTGGCGCAATCGCATGGCGCTTCGATCATCCGCTGCTTTGGTTTGGGGTCTTCGGCACTCTTTGGTGGTGTTGGCTCAGCCGCATGTTCTTCGAATACCTATCGAGGCCGGACTGACTCTTGCAAGTGGACGATTGGCGAAGAATCGCCATTTCACTCGTTGACCACTTCAGGGTTGGTTAGCTGGTTTCTCCGCTGGCTTCTCGAACAGCTTGGGATCGACCGAGGGATTGAACTCCAGCGTTGAGTATTCTGACGTACTCGTATCCTGGCCGTTCTGTTTGTTGTGGCGCAGGAGCGGAAGAGTCAGGCCGTTTACCGGCTTCCAGTTGTCCAGATCGGTTTCGCCTTGCACGGGCTGACCCTGGCTGAGGGTTCGGTAAGTCTCTTTCAAAATGTGACCGCTCTGCGGATCGANNGATCGACAAACCAGCGGATGGCGGTACCGGCGGCGTTCACATCGACGATGCGGGCCTCGATGTCGCCGACCTTCTCGGTTCCGGCGGCGCGGAAGAACACGTTGGGATCCTTCCAGTGCGAACCGATGAAAACGGGATCGCGCTTGATCTGCTCCAGAGTCTCTGCCTTCTGGGAGGCAGGGAAGTCGCGCATGCCTTGACCAGGAACGGCCATGAAAGCCACATCCGGTGTGACCACGATGTTCATGGTTCCACCCGGAGTGTGCATTTCCGCGTGCAGACGATCGGGGAAGACGACGACGGTTTCCATTGGCATGGGGAACTCGCCCTGCGGAGTTTTCTGGGTGAGAGTGAGCTCCGCTTTTACGGCCTTGATCGCCGNNGCTCCGCCTTTACAGCTTTGATGGTCGCCAGCTTTGCTTCGCCGCCCATCGCGGCCACCACTTTCGCCGCTAACGCTTTGCCTTCCTCGTTCGACTCGGTTGTTTTTGCGTTCTCTTCCTCCTTCGCACCGTCCTTCGCGCCCGGCGGAGGCGGGATGGTGATATCGATCTCCTTCACGGGTCCAAGGGACGATAGAGGTTTGTCGAACTCTTTCGTGTTGCCGACTACGAGCACGGCGAGTTGGTCGCGGTGCAGATACTTCGCTGCTACGCGATTTACATCGGCCGCGGTGACCTTCTGGATTTCCGCGGGAAACTTGTCGAGCCAATCGGCCGGGTATCCGTAGAATTCGTAGGTAGTGCGCTCGGCGAGAACTTTGTCGGGTGAGTCGAGACGGAAGATGAATGCGTTCAGGATGGCGTCTTTGGCTTGCTTGATCTCATCGTCGGTGATGGGATGTTTGGCTAGATTATCGATGTCTTCGTCCATCGCCTGCACAGACTCGATGGTGCTTTGGCTCTTGGTGCCCATGACGAATTGCAGAATGCCGGGATGCCCGAAATTGGTGCCGATGCCGCCACCAACATTGTAAGCCAAGCCGCGCTTGGTGCGAATGTCGTTGAACAGCCGCGAGGAAAAGCCGCCGCCGAAGGACTCGTTGAAAACTGCAATGGCGTAGTAATCGGGATTGTTGCGCGTGGTGCCGAGCGCCACCATGTGAATGCTGCTTTGGTTTACGTCTTCTTTCGGGATGAGGTAATAGCCAGGTTTGGCGGGCTGGAACCGAG
>PMXH01000121.1 GCA_003165855.1 Acidobacteriaceae bacterium
TCGACCGGGAGGCGGTCGATATCCTTGGCGGTAAGCACGGCCGATCGTTCGCCGGATTCTTCGAGCGGCACTTCGCCAGCGACTGCTTCCACGGAAACCACCTCGGCAGCATTGCCGACTTCGAGCTTGATGTCGGGAACCGCGCTCACGTCGCCGGGATTGATTGTGATCTCAGCATGCTGCCAAGTCTTGAAGCCATGCATCTCGACCCTCACGGTGTAGGTTGCGGGCAAGAGTCCGGTAAAGGAGAAATAGCCGGAACCATTGCTGGAGGTCTGGCGCGTGTCTTGTGTCACCTGGTTCACCAGCGTGACTTTGGCCTGGGCCACGACGGCGCCGCTCTGATCGCGAACGGTGCCGTTTAGGTCGCCGGTGATCTGAGCGTGGGCGAGCGGCGCGATCTGGAGCGCAGCCAATACCGTCAAAACCGTTAGGGTGAGTGTTGGGGAAGCGAACCGGCGGAGTTTGCGAGCAAATGACAGCGTGGTCATAAACCCTCCTGAAGTGGGCCCCGTTCACTGGGCGGGCTTCAAGGCCCGTGCGGCGTGACGTTTTCCGTGACGATAACGATTACGCTTACCGTAATCGTTATCATTCAATTGCCGCTGGAATATTTAATCGTTATGTACTAGCTTGTCAAGCGATTTCGTCACTATACTCCAATAATTTCATGGTTGTAGCTGGTTATGCACTGACCGGAGCCAATACCCCCACCCCCTCTCCAAGGGTCAGCAATGCCGTAAGCGGTTACGATGATTTGGCATAACTCGGCTTCTTTGCCACGTCTGCACTCCATAAACGCCACTTTCAGCGAGTTTCGCAAAGATCGTGCATGGGGCACCAGCCACGGAGTTCAGACGCTTCCGTTACTACTATTATTCAGAGACTCGCTTCCCGGGGCGAGCCGCATTCCCGGGTGAAGGAGCGTGGTACTATAGCGCGACTTTTATGCGTTTCGCCGCGTTCTTGCCTATCCTCCTCACGGCCTGTTTTTCGCAGACTGCCCCGCCAGTTCCAGTCCTCAGATTCGAAGACGTTGCCAAGCGGGCTGGTTTGACGGTGCCTCACATCTCTTCTCCGGAGAAAAAATACATCATGGAAACCGTGAGCGGGGGCGTGGGATTTATCGATTGCGACAATGACGGCAAACTCGACATCGTTACCGTTAACGGTTCAACCGTAGACCGCTATCGCAACGGTGGCGACCCGATGGTGACGCTCTATCACCAGGACGCGGATCTGAAATTCACCGACATCACCCAGGCCGCCGGCCTGACGGTGAAGGGGTGGGGGATGGGAGTGGCCGTCGCCGACTTCGATAACGACGGGTGGCAGGATTTATACGTGACCGGCTTTGGACGCTATGTCCTCTACCGTAACCTGGGCAACTGCAAGTTTGAGGACGTCACGCAAAAAGCCGGCGTGCAAGCGGGAGGGTTCGGACAGGGCGCAGCATGGGGTGATTACGATCGGGACGGTTTTGTCGATCTCTTCGTCGCGCGCTACCTGCGCATCGACATCGACCACCTTCCGGAGTTCGGGAGCCCGCAATGCACGATTATGTCAGTAAAGGTGCATTGCGGACCTCTGGGGCTTGCGGGAGAAACCAATATGCTGTATCGAAATCGCGGGGACGGCACCTTTGAGGATGTCACCAAGAAGGCTGGAGTGCTTGACCCGGGCGGCGCTTATGGCATGCAGCCGCTCTGGTTCGACTACGACAACGACGNNCCCGATCTATATGTCGCCAACGATGCGGGGCCGAATTACCTCTACCACAATAAGCACGACGGCACGTTCGAAGACGTCAGCCTGATCTCTGGAAGCGCGGTCGACGCAAACGGCAAAGCGCAAGGATCGATGGGTGTCGATGCCGCCGACTTTGATCAAGACGGCCTGCTCGACCTGTTCGTCCCGCACTACGCGTTTGAATCGGCCGCGCTCTACTGGAACCGGGGTGCGCAGGGATTCGAAGACATCGCGACCAAAGCGAATCTCGCCAAGCCCACGTATCCCTATGTCGGATGGGGCACAGGGTTCTTCGATGTGGACAATGACGGATGGCCCGACATTCTGATCACTAACGGCCACGTGTATCCGCAGGCGGACTCGATTCCGGGCTCGGCGCCTTACCACGAACCAATTCAGCTGTTCCGCAACTTGCACGACCGAACCTTTGCGGAGGTAACGGCGGCAGCCGGCCTCGACAAGCTGCGGGGCGCGTCCTGGCGGGGTGTGGCGTTTGGCGACGTAAACAACGATGGCAAGATTGATGTTCTTGTGCTCGACGCCGACGGACCGCCGCTGCTTCTGATCAATCGCACGGAAACCACAAACCATGCCGTGCTCTTCCATTTGATCGGCACCAAGAGCAACAAGGCGGCCATCGGCGCGCGGGTCACGGTAAAGGCGGGAGATCTTTTCCAGTTCAACGAAGTGCGGGGTGGATCCAGCCTTTTTTCACAGAACGATCTGCGACTGCACTTTGGCCTTGCGGAACACACCCTCATGAACAGTGTGGAGATTTTATGGCCCAGCGGCAAGAAGGAGATCTTCGAAAATCTGCCGGTGGACTTGATCTACACCATCGTAGAAGGAGAAGGCATCCGGGAGAAAACTCGGTTCGCGACGGAAGCTAAGACGGAAAAACCGATCGCGCCGAAGAAGTAGCTGGGCGACGGNNCCCGCTGGGCCACTGGATTTGCACTCGCTTCATGACGGACTCGTTGCCCAGTCCGAAATGGAGACGCGGATCGTTGGACGACAAGTACCCACTTCCGCCGCGAACCTCGTCAATCTGAGTCATGGCTGAAGTGAAGACGGTCACCCGAGCGCCAATTGCAGCGCGGTTGCTCGCGGTTCCGACGAGCCGAAAAAGAACGCGGTGGTTCGGGTTTTTCGTTTCCTTGATGGAGGTTTCATTGATGAACAAGGAAGGCGGCGCTCCCACGTTGTAGACCACAACATCCACGTTGCCGTCGTTGTTCAGATCTCCGAAAGCGGCGCCGCGGCGCGACTGCACGGCGCCATCATTCAGGCCCACGGCGCTGCCTATTTCTTCGAAAGTCCGGCCCTCTCTGTTCCGGAACAACTGGAGGGGCTCGCCGAAGGGCAGTTCATGAGGAAGCGCCTCGAGCACCTGCGAAACATTGCCGTTGGCGACGAAGATATCGGGCCATCCGTCGTTATCGAAATCCGCGAACCCGACACCCCAGCGCACCGGAGAGTAGCCCGAGCTGGAAAGTTGAGCGTTCCAGGCCACGTCGGTGAAACCCAGGGGGGCCTGGTTATGGTAGAGGCTCAAAGGCTGCAATCCGTAGCGGGTCACGATGAGGTCGAGCTTTCCGTCGCGGTCAAAGTCACCGAAATCTCCCGCCATATTTCCCATGGCGCGGCCGTCGTCACTCAAAGCGGTGCCGGAGGCCACTCCCACTTCTTCGAACGTCCCATCGTGCTTGTTGTGATAAAGAAAGTTGGGACCAACGTCATTGGCCACGAAGAGGTCCGGCCAACCGTCGTTGTCATAATCGCCCCAAACCACGCCCATGCCGCGTTGCTTGCTGGTGTTATGAACCCCGGCCCGCTCCGACACTTCTTCAAAAGTGCCGTCTCCGCGATTGTGAAACAGAAGCGAAGTTTCTCCTTCGACCTGGGGAACTTCAATGGAAATTCCCTTGTAGTCGAACGATGGCGCGCCCGGCTTCGGCAGATTGTGAATGTCAGAATGCACGTAGCGGGCGACGAATAGATCCAGATGGCCATCGCGATCGTAGTCGGCCCAAGCGGCGCCCACGCTAAATCCTCCGCCTGCGACGCCGGCTTTCTCGGTGACGTCCTCGAACTTGCATCCGCCCAGGTTGTGATAGAGCACGTTGCGACCGTACCCGGTGACATATAGATCGGGCAGCCCATCGTTGTCATAGTCGCCGACGGCGACGCCCATGCCCCATCCCTTCACCGTGAGACCCGCCGATTGCGTGATGTCGGTGAAATGAAGATCTCCATCCTGGCGGTAAAGCGTGACCATGGGATCGCCTCCCTGGAGATAGCGATCGATGGTCGAGTCGCCGACGACGACAATGTCTAATTTCCCGTCATTGTCGCAATCCAGAAGCGCGACCCCGCCACCTACGGTCTCGGCAAGATATCGCTTCTCGGTGGAGAAATGGGGAACGCTGGTTAATCCAGCCAGCTGTGCAATGTCGCGGAAGTGAAGCGGGGGTGCGCCACCGGGTTGCGCGGAACCCGCCATCAACATTCCTAGAGCGATTACGAAGGCACGCATTCATGCCCCTCAGTGTGTACGGCATCAAGCAAAGTCAGCGCGGCGCGGACTCGCTCGCGAGTTCGCGTTGGGCGTTTACATCGGATGGGTTTAGTTCGAGCGCAGTGCGGAGCTCCCTCACCGCGCTCGAATGATCCCCCTTCTGCGAATATGCTTCTCCCAGCGCCATATGAACATCGAAAAGTTTGGGCATCGCTTGCTCTAAGGCCTGGAGTCGACTTATGCCCACGGCCACTTCGCCGCTCTTCACCAAGGACTCCGCGTAGATGTAATCCAACCGCGCGTCGGAACCGATTTGACTTTCCATCGGTTTCAGAATCTGGACTGCTTCGCTATATCGCTTGACGTAAAAAAGGCTGGCGCCCAGCGCCCCTCGGATCGGATCGTCGTCCGCATGCGATTGCAGGTGCCGGGTCAGAGGTGCAATCGCCTGCTCATACTGGTTCCCCGCGAACGCCGCCTTTCCCCAGTTGTAATCGACCCCCTCCAGAGACGGGTTCCAGGTGGCGGCCTGCTGGAAAAACGTTACAGCCTGCGGGAACTCGTTGCCGTTCGCCATAATGGCTCCCAGATTGTTGTAGCCGTCAGCGATGGCTGGCCCTATTTGTGTTTCGTACGCTTCCACCTGTTTCAGGGTTTCCGGATCCAGCGGCCCCCGAACAGCGCGCATCGGCGCAGTGTCGCCGTCACTGCCTGACGGCCTGCTCTGTATCTGTCCTTGATTCGAGGCCACCGACTGTTTGAGCAATTGATCGGCAAGTTTCAGTTCCTGTTTCGCTTCATCCTGGCGGCCAGACTGCAGGAGCAACCGTCCCAATAGATAGTGGGCGCGCTGCACCTGATAGTGATTTCGCGAAACATCCTTGGTCAATGCAATCGACTTCCGCAAAGCAGCCTCGGCTTCGGTGCGCCGTTCCGCCTCGGCATAAGCCTGGCCAAGAGAAAGATAGACGTCGGGATTGGCAGGATCCAAAGTGGCCGCGCGACCGAGGTAGTTTTCGGCTTCCTTGATCTGGTGTTGACTCGCGGCGATGTAGCCGAGCTGGTAGAGACTGAGAACGTCGTTGGGATGGTTCGCCAATTCTTTTCGGAACTCTTCCGCCGCCTCGGGAAAGGCCGCATCCGCCAGCCCCACCAGGTACGCCGCGCCGAGCGAGTAGTGGGCGCCCGGAAATTTTTCATCCAGGGCGAGAGCCTTCTTAAACTCCTGAATCGCCTGCTCGGGATAGCCCGCCTCGGCAAAGGCGCGTCCAAACTCCAGGCGGATGGCTGCGGTGTCGCCGAATCCGGCCAGCATTTCCTTGAAAACAGCGGCAGCGCGATCGGGAGCCTTGAGCTTCAAGTAAGCCGTGGCTAACCCGTAGCCGTGCTCGAATGTTGGTTCCAGCGCCGCGGCAAACTCAAGCTGCTCGCTGGCTGGTTGATTGTCATTGCGCTGCAGCAGAATTTGTCCGAGGGTAAAGCGAGCCCGCGCATTCTTTGGATTCGACTGTACTACGCTCTGGGCTGCGGATTCCGCGTTGACAAGATCGCCCGCAGAGCGACAGGCCTCCGCGTAATCGAGAAGCAAGGCGCTGTCGTTGGGAGCTAGCAGCAACGCTTGCCGAAAGAAAGCGGCAGCTTTCTCGAAATCACCGGAGCGAGATCGCCGATCTCCGAGCCGATGCAAAGCCTCGGTCAGGAAGGCTTTGTATTCGAGCGCCGCTTGCTGCAGATGGCCGGCGGACTGAGCGCTCTGAGCCGCGTCGTAGTGTTGCCGCAGCAAGTCCTGGTCAGGAGAGGCTGGCTGCGTGGTCTGGGCCGCGGCCGCAGCGAATGAAAAGAGGGCGACGATGGCCAGCCGCATTGGTTCCCTGTTCAGCGCTTTTGATCGGGCGCCCCTGATGTCGTGTCTCTGCACTTCCAAGAGTTAAGATTGGTCGGCCATAGAAGTCAAGCTGGTGAGATTTTGAACCGAAGCCAATTTCGCGCCCGGCTCGGTCGCGCACGAAAAGTGCTAGAATGCACGCCGATAAGGGAGGATTCATGCGATCCCGATTCTCTCTCCTCCTTCTTCTGCTGAGTACGCAGCTTTGCTTTCCGCAGCGCAGCGGGAACCTCAGCGGCCATGTCCGCGAGGAGAGGACCAATGTTCCCGTCGAATCGGTGGCGCTGGAAGTGTTATCTTCGGGCACCCGCGCGGCGGCTCCGGTTATGTCTGGCATGGATGGAGAATTTCAATTTCCCTACCTCAAGGATGGAGACTATTACATCGTTGCCAGCAAGGGAGGCTACGACACGGTGACGATACCGGTGTCGATTCTTGCCGGGTCGGCGGCTCCCGTCCTGATCAATCTTCCCAGGCATGACGCTAAGGCGCCATCGGGTGCCGGGGACTCCGTTTCGGCAAGGGAGCTTAGCATCCCCGACAAGGCGCGAGCCTGGTTCGAAAAGGGAAAACAGCTGCTTTACGAGAAATCCGAGCCGGAAAAATCGATCACCGAATTCCGGCGCGCGATCGATCAGTTCCCAACCTATTATGAAGCATATTTACAAATCGGCATTGCGCATTACCGGCTGGCAAAATATGTGGAAGCAGAAAACGATTTGCTCAAATCGATTGAGCTCAGCGCGGGAAAATACCCTGACCCGCTGTTTCTGCTGGCGCAAATGTTCAATGACCAACAACGATTTGTCTATGCCGAGCCCCTGGCCCGGCACGCAATTGCCGCGGGCGACGCATCCTGGCATGGCCCCTTCGAGTTGGCGCGAGCGCTGGTGGGACTGAAACGCGGGGCCGAAGCAGAGGCCAGCGCGTTGCAGGCAAAAGAGTTGAAGCCGGACAATCCGCAAGTCTATCTGGTGCTCGCAAATGTTCACATCCAACAGCAGAAGTTCGCTTTGGTGGTGCGGGATTTCGACGATTACCTTAAGCTCGCGCCCGACGCTCCCGGAAGCGACCAGATCCGTGAGCGGCGCGACCGCATGCGGAAAGCTTTGCAACACGAAACGCCACGATCCGATACCCCGAAGCCGCAGTAATGGACGCCTTGCTGCTCACTTTATTCGGAGGCCTATGAAAGAAGCGCGCTTCCTCCTTCCGTTCGCGCGCGGTGCCAAGCGACTGGCGCGGCGGTCGATGGTATTTCTCGCGCTCGCGATCCTGATGGTTGCCTCGCGTTTCGCTGGGCTCGCCCAATCATCGCCCTCCGGCCCAGCCGGGATCGAAAACGCATGGCAGAAAGCGGAAAGCAAATACGACGATGCGCGGCAGGAAATTTTGAAAGACGTCGAACGGCAAGCGAACGAAGGCCCTTTTCACCCCTACTGGGAATCGCTCCAGAACTACCACACGCCAGCTTGGTATGAAGACGCGAAGTTCGGAATCTTCATTCATTGGGGACTGTACTCCGTTCCCGCATTCGCCAACGAATGGTATTCGCGCAACATGTATGAGCCGGGCTCCGCGGAATTCAGGCACCATGTCGCCACCTACGGACCGCAGGGCAAGTTTGGCTACAAGGATTTCATCCCCATGTTCAAGGCCGAGCGCTTCGATGCGCGCGCATGGGCGCGCTTGTTTCGCGAGGCTGGCGCAAAGTACGTGGTGCCGGTGGCGGAGCATCATGACGGCTTCCCTATGTACGATTCCAGACTCACCGACTGGTGTGCGGGAAAGATGGGCCCGAAGCGCGACCTGTTCGGCGAATTGGCAACAGCGGTTCGCGCAGAGGGGCTTCATCTTGGGGCGTCGTCGCATCGCGCGGAACACGACTGGTTCTTCGACGGCGGACGCCAGTTCGACTCAGACGTGAACGATCCACGCTATGCTGCCTTCTATGGTCCGGCACATTTGCGTTTAGTAAAACCTGGCTACGAGGACAAGGTGTACGAGGATTGGACGTTCGTCTCGCCCGAATTCCTGGACGATTGGCTGGCGCGCGCCGCCGAGATCGTCGAGAAATATCATCCCGATCTCGTTTACTTCGATTGGTGGATCAACCAGCCGTCCTTCCGCAAATCCCTGGCGGAATTTGCCGCTTTTTATTACAACCAGGGTGCGCAGCGCGGCACCGGCGCTGTGATCAACTACAAGTACGACGCCTTCGAGGAACACTCGGCTACGCTTGACGTCGAGCGCGGCCAGTTGTCCGACATCCGCCCGATGCACTGGCAAACCGACACCTCGATCAGCAACGTATCCTGGGGATACGTCGAGGGCGATACGTTCAAATCGCCGGAGTTCATCGTTCATCTGCTCGCCGATGTCGTTAGCAAGAACGGCAATCTGCTTTTGAACATTGGCCCCCGGCCCGACGGCACGATTCCCGAACCCGCGCAAGAGGTCCTGCGCGACGTGGGAGCGTGGCTCGCAGTGAACGGCGAAGCAATTTACGGTACGCGTCCCTGGACGCGCTATGGAGAAGGACCAACCGTGGTCGAGGGTGGCGCCTTCCATGAGAAAGATGCGAAGCCTTACACCGCCGAGGACTTTCGCTTCACTACTAAGGGAGACAGCCTCTACGCTATCGAACTAGGTTGGCCGCAGGATGGAAAAGTCACGATCCGCAGCCTGGGCAGCGACGCACTCCAAGGTCAGACAATTCAGAGCATCGTTCTACTCGGATCCGATGCAAAGACAAAGATCGAGTGGCGCCAGAACGGGGACGGCTTGCGCGTGCAACTTCCTACGCAACCGTTGGGGAAGTATGCCTACGTCTTGCGTCTTGCCTTGCAACGGGAGACCTCGACCGCGGACGCAAAACAATAGTTGTTGCGATAGCGTAGACCGAAGAGACGCTTCCGCTACGGACTCACGGTCAACATCTGCTGGAGTTTGATATCAGCCGAGGAACTGCCCACCCTGATATTCACCTGATCTGGCTCCACTTCAAAAGCTCCCCGAATGGAGTTCCAGTATGCCAGGGCACTGGCTTGCAGCGGCAGGCTCACGGTTTTTATCTCGCCCGGCTGCAGGGCAATGCGCTTGAATCCCTTCAGTTCCTCGATCGGCCGTTCCACTTTTGAATTCACGTGCGCGACATACATTTGCACGACTTCGTCTCCGGCACGCGGCCCGGTATTGCGGACGTCGACGCTCACGGTGATTTCCCCGCCGCTTTTCAGTTGCTCCGCACTCGTCCGCAGATTGGAATAGGCGAACGATGTGAAACTCAGGCCAAAACCAAACGGATACTCCGGTTGCTGCCGGAAATACATGTAGGTGCGGCCGTGCCGGATGTCGTAATCCATCATGGGCGGCAGCTGATCGAGCGACCTCGGCCAGGTCACGACCAGCCGTCCGCCGGGATTGTAGTCGCCGAACAATACGTCAGCCAGCGCGTTTCCTTCCTCCTGGCTGTTGTGCGCCATGTGGACAATTGCCGGCACGTGCTCCTGAGTCCACGGGATGGCGAACGGAAAACTAGAGATCAGCACGACTACGGTTCGCCGATTCACCGCCAGGACTTGCTTCACCAGTTCTTCCTGCTCGAGCGTGATGGATTTTCGGTCGATGGCTTCCTTTCCATCGCTGGGCAGCGGACATTTCGCCCATCCTGCGTTGCAGGTGGGATGGTTGCCGACCACTACAACGGCGACACTCGCCGAACGGGCAATCCTGACCGCCGCGTCATCGGCGTTATCTCGCGCGAAACTCACCTTGACCGCCTTGCCCAGCTTGTTCCGGATTCCATCCAGCGCGCCGATGGTATACGGAGGCGTTCCGCTGTACCAATCGATCGCGACTTGATCGGCGTAGGGTCCGATCACGGCTACCGATTTCAGCCTGCTCTTATCGAGCGGCAGGAGATTCTCCGAGTTTTTCAGCAGCACGATTGATTCCTGGGTGACCCTGCGGACCAGCGCTTTGTGCTCCTCGTTGTCCCATACTGGACCCGTCCCTTTGATATTGCCGTAGGGAACCATTTCAGGCGGGTCCAGCAGACCAAGCTTGATCATCACCCGATAAACACCGCGAAGGTTCTCGTCGATCTCGGCGGCGTTTGCAAGCTTCTTCTCGACCGCCGCGGTTGCGCCCTCCCTGTAGTCGTCGAGAAATTGATTGATGCCCGCGTGAATTGCGCCGGCAGTCGCCTGGTCGATATCGGCGAAGTACTTGTGCTGCGTGACCATGTTCGTGAGGGCGCCAGCGTCGGTGCAGATGATTCCGTCAAAGCCCCATTCGTGCATGGTCATGTCTTTGAGGATCGGCTGGGCTGCCATAGGGATTCCGTTGTAGGCGTTGTAGGCGGTCATATAAGCGCGCGCGCCGCCCTCCATCACCCCCATGCGAAATGGGACGGTATAATATTCGCGCAGCAGCCTCTCATCGAAGTTGGAGGAAGATCCGCCACGGCCGTTCTCGTTGCTGTTGGCGAGAAAGTGCTTCATCAGTGACGCTGAAAGCCAATATCTGGGATCGTTCCCCTGAAGGCCTTTGATGAAAGCGACCGCCATGGTTCCGGTGAGATAGGGATCTTCTCCGTAGGATTCTTCACTTCTGCCCCAACGCGGGTCGCGGGCCAGGTCGGCGTTCGGAGAGCGAATTACGATGCCTTCGCGGCGGTGGCGGCCCCTCCCCCCTTCGGCAAATTGCTCTTCACTTTGGAAGATGTAGCGGGCCTCGTAACCTTCCACGGCGGCAGCCTGTTGCAGCAGGTCTGGATCCCACGTTTCGCCGAGTCCCACGGACTGCGGAAACTGCGTGGTGGGCAGGGGCTTGAGGCCGCGCCCCTCCCAGCCTCCCGGGCCGCCGTAGGCAACGCCATGCAGGCCTTCAATATGGCCCGAGCCTCGAATTTCGAGGCGTGGCACATCGGGATTTGTGCTGAGCGCGCTTATCTTTTCTTCCGGCGTCATCAGCGCGAGGATGTTGTTAACGCGAGCTTCGACCGACAGATTCGGATTCTGAAATGGATACTGATACTGCTGACCCCAGGCCAGGCTTGCGGCCAGCAGAACGAGTGCAACGTTTAATCGGCACGCTTTCATCGATTCTCCCGTTTTCATTTGCCGCCAGCGACACCGACGGCAACTCCGTATGGAGGGAGTTCGACGGCGTCCCCCTGCCTGTCGCCGAGCACGAGCTTCATGGAGCGAGGCAGATTCACCCTGCGGGTTTCCTGGGCGTAGTTGATCATCACGAAGACTTGCTTGCCCGGCCCGACACGGCGGCTGACCTCCACGCCATCGGGCAGGGGGCCGAACACCGCTGTCACGCCAGACTTTTGTGTCATCCACTCGGCGGCCGCAGCCATCAACTTGTCGTCGAGTGCAGCGCCGATATACGTGATCCTTCCCTTGCCGTAAGCGCGCGTGACGACGGCGGGCTGATCGTCGAGCCATCCGTTGCTCTTGCCATATTTCAAAAGAACCTCGCCACCGGAAGCCTTCGTCGCCAGTTGTTCCGCCCAGATGCTCGCCTCTCCCATGCCCCAGGTGCCGGATAGCGGGACATCTTTTTCGAGTGCGTAGTATTGCTCGACGCGAGCGCCGAGGGCATCGGCCAGATATCCCGGCTGCCGTTGCGGCAGGAGCGCGTTGAATTCATCTTTCATGCCGGAGCGTGGACCGAGAACGAGGTGGCCGCCGTGGCTTACATATTCAAGCAAGTGATCCGCGAGAGCTTTCGGCAGCACTTCCAAACTGGGCGCAGCAACGAGTTTGTAGCCATCGAGTGGAGCGTAGGCGCTGACCACGTCGACCGATTGGGAAATCTGCCGCAGCGCCCGGTAATAGCTCTTCAGAAGCCCGATGTCGTCATACTTTTCGGTGTGTTTCTGAAACTGGATGGCCCAGTGGCTGTCATAGGAGTAGAGCAACGCCACCTGCGAGAGCGGCGCGGTATCGCGAAAGCTGCTCTCAACTTTTGCGAACTCATGCGCCGTCTGGCTGACCTCGTCGAGGAAGGGAACGGGAGTGCCATCGGGGCCTACGAGAACGCCATGAATTTCTTCCTGTCCGTTGAGTGCGCTGCGCCACTGCCAATAGTTGACGTCGTCGGCGCCGTGGCCAATGGCTTGCCAGGCCATGGCACGGGCCTCGCCGCGATTTAGAAAATTATTGAGAGAGGACCAATTCACCGCCCCCGGCTGAGTCTCCATCACCCAGAAATTCTGGCGCTTGAAGCCGCGCGTCAAGTCGTGAGCCAGGCCGTTATATGCGGGATCCACGTGGCCTGAGCCGACATAGTCGTCCCACGAGGCGAAGCTGAGCGGTTCCGTGATGATGTAGTGATCGAATCCGTCGAAGAAGCCCATGAAGTTGCCGGTGATGAACTGGCGGGGCTCGGCGTGTTTGCGGATTACGTCGATCTGATTTTGCTGGTAGGAAGTCCAGGTATAGGTGACGAAATGTTTCCAGTCGAGCATCAGGCCGGGATTGTGACCGCCAATTGGAATCGGGATTTCCTCCCAGTTGTCGTAGGTCTGGCTCCAATATGCCGTTGTCCAGTGTTCGTTCAAACTATCGAGCGTTTTATATTTCGCTTGCAGCCAATCTTGAAATTGCCGGTGTGTGCCCTCGTCGTAGGACATCAAGGCATAGCCGTATTCGTTGTCGATCTGCCAGCCCACAACGTTGGGATTGTGCCCGAAGCGCATGGCCATCTCCTCGGCGATGCGGCGGCAGAATTCGCGATAGCGCGGAGAGCTGGCCGACGCATGCGCGCGGTTGCCGTGGGTGACGCGTTGACTGCCAGGCTCGACGCGCAACGTGTCAGGATATTTCCGCGTGAGCCAGGCCGGTGGCGTAGCCGTGGGCGTTCCGAGGACGGAAACGATGTGATGCTTGCCCGCCAGGTTGATGGCACGCTCCAGCCAGGCGAAATCATAATGGCCCTCGGAGGGCTCCATGCGGCTCCAGGCAAATTCGGCGATGCGGACGACCTTCACGTCCGCGGATTCCATCATCCGCAAGTCTTCTTCCCAGCGCGACTCCGGCCACTGCTCGGGATACCACGCGGTGCCCATCAGAATCGCGTTTTGCCCGGGGATCTGGGTAGGGATGGAAGCAGGCAATGGCGCGGCGGTTTGGGCCGACGCTGAAGCCACGAGAACCACACACCAGACAGCGCGGCAGAGAAATGAGAAAGGCATGCATGGCTCCTGAATTCGTTTACTTGAGCTTGGCTCTAAGTCCGGACGGAGTTACTGTCATTTGTTTTCCCGAGTACTGCACTACTTTGTCAGGGTTAGCAGTCGGCCCGATGCCGGTGCCATGATGTTCTCCTACAAAGACGACGCAAAACGTCCGGCTGGCAAGCATTCCCGGAAACTCTCCCTGGCGGTCGCCGATGGTTAACACTTGCCTCGCGTCATCCCATCGGAACGAAATCGTGGCATGGATTCCCTTTTCGTAGTTGTAATTGTCGTTCTCGTCTTCGTAAAGCGTGAACTCCCCATCGGCGCCGCGGTAGATGCGCAGCTCGACCGGATCGGCAGGCTTTTCCGTCGACCACTCGAGGTCGGGGCCCAGGGGAACGATCGAGCCCGCTCGAACGTAAAGCGGCAAACGATCGCTCGGAGCTTCGGCGGTGATCTCTCCAGCGCCGCGACTGGATACCCCGCTCCAGAAGTCGTACCACTTCGCATCCGGGAGATAAACCTGACGGCTGACGGCTGAGGGCTCGGTCACCGGATTTACCAGGAAGGCCGGGCCGTACATAAACTCGTCCCCGGTGTTCTGCGCACGCACGTCGGTACGGAAATCCATGACCAGTGGACGCATGGGAGTGTAACTGCGGTTCGTCGTCATCCAGGCCAGCGAATACGTGTAGGGCAGCAAGCGGTAACGCAAGCGATCAAAGCTGACAAGAATCTTCTGCGCTTCGGGTCCGTAGGACCAGAGTTCGTTTTCATCGGGCTTGCGCGTGCCGTGTACGCGCAGAATGGGATTGAATGTGCCGTACTGAAACCAGCGAATAAATAGTTCGCGGAAGGCGGGATCGGTGGGACTCCCGAAGACGAAGCCGCCGATGTCGGTGGTCCAGTAAGGAATTCCTGAGAGCGCGAAGTTCAGGCCGGCGGGAATCTGGCGCCGAAAACTGAACCAATCGGAATTGATATCGCCCGACCACGCGGTGACCGCGCTGCGCTGCGATCCGGCGAAGGCGGAGCGCGAAAGAATGTAAACCCGCTTTTTGTCTGAGGCGGAGCGCTGGCCGTCGTAAACCGCGCCCGTGTCCATCAGGGGAAAGACGTTCACGTATCGATCGCCGCTGCCCAGGGCCAGCTTGTGGCCCAGCTGAATGTTTTCTTCCTGGCCTTCGGTTTCCGGCTCGGTCGTGTCCATCCACCAGGCGTCCACTCCAATGTTGAACAGCCCTTGGTCCACTTGATCCCAATAAAACTTGCGGGCCTCCGGGCTGGTTGCGTCGTACACGGCCATGGCATCGGTGTGGTAGGGCGGCTTGGCGAACTTGAACTTGTCGATAAACCAGCCCTTCTTGTCCATGAAGTCGTAATTGGCCGACCCCGGCTCGAAGAAAGGCCAGATGGAAATCATGAGGTGAAAGTTCTCCCGATGCAGTTCGTCGACCATGCCCTTGGGATCGGGATAGTTCTTGTTGAAGACGAATTCACCTTTGCGGTTCCACCAGAACCAGTCCTGCA
>PMXH01000296.1 GCA_003165855.1 Acidobacteriaceae bacterium
CGAGTCCTACCTGAGGAGCCATTTCTTTTGTAAGCCCATGACTCCGCAAGGCTACGACGTTCCTTTCTAATGTTCTTTCTAATGTTTCGCCCCAATTCTCCCAAATCTCAGTATTAGAAGGGAGAGGTCGATGCGATTGAACAGAAGAGTGAGCATTTGGAAACACGTGCGTCTCGCTGGTGGGAAGTGGCGAACCGGCGGGNNTTGTCTGCCCGTAGCAGCCCTAAGAAGAACGCTACTCCTGCGACCTCTCGTTCGAGTCTAGTCAACCAATCGGGGCCGACTGCGCCGGGCCGGTTCCGGGGATGGCGGCATACTCCGCCAGGCGCTCTCCGGCGCCAAGTGAGCAGAGCGCACCCCGTCGCTCCGACGGGACCTGTCGCCGTGAGCCGACGAGAGAGTTCATCCTCCAACCAGACCACCACGCCTCCTTTTAACGGATTCGCTTTTCGTCCCGACTTACCCGCGGGACAGATACCGACGGCCGTTGCGGCAGCTGATTTCAATGGCGACGGAAAACTCGATTGGGCCGTCTCCAACGGGCAGGACAATACGATTTGGATCTACCTCGGCAACGGCGACGGCACGTCCGCTCTGCCGACGATTCTACCCATCACCGGGGTGAGCCCGACCTGGGTGATCCAAACTGACTTGAACGGCGACGGCAAGCCGGACCTAGTGGTTGCCGAAGTCGACAGCTTGACGGTCGGCGTATTCCTTGGAAACGGCGACGGAACGTTTAAGGCTGAAGTTGAGTACAGCGTGCCAGCTCCTCCCTTGTATCTAGTTGCCGACGATTTCACGGGAGACGGCAAGGTAGACATTGCGGTCGGAATGATCGGCTCCACGGCGAGCGGGCCGGTAGCTGTGCTGCCCGGCGACGGCCACGGCCATCTGGGAGCAGCCCTATACACGCCAGACCCTATCCCTCGACGGGTTACTGGCTGACTCCGGCAAGTTTGAGGGGGAATGGGGAATTGGACCTGATCGTGGTCGATCCGGACGATTTCGGGCCTCACGGTGGGGTGCAAGTCTATTTGAATAACGGCAACGGAACCTTCACTCCAGGGCAATTCGTTAGAGGAAACGAAGCCCCTATCGATTCTCCTCCCGGGCTTTTTGCAAGTGCCGCAGTAGGCGACCTGAATAGTGATGGCTGCAGCGACCTTGTGCTGACCGACACGTACGGACTGGCTTATGTTTTCTCTACGTAATCCGGGTCAGCGCGTGCATGAAGAGGAGCAAGGACAAGGGCAGCACCTGGACTCCGCACAGACCGAAGCAGCATTCTCGGCCCAACTGATCAGGCACAACATCCAGGTAGCGTTGCTCGCAGCGGCACTCGGCATGACGTTCGGCATCGGGACGGCGCTGCTCCTCTTCGAAAATGGCGTATTGCTCGGGGCCGTGGCGGTTCATTACACGCACCAGGGCTTCGGACTGTTCATGACGGCCTGGCTGTTGCCACACGGCGTGTTTGAGATTCCCTCGATCTTAATCGCCGGACAGGCGGGTTTTTACTTGGCGCGTCTGCTTTTGCGCCGGCGAGAGGACCGCAACGTTCGACAATCGATGCGGGAATGGCTGGTACTGGTCGCCGGGTTGGCAATGATGTTGGTGTGGGCTGGAGTCATGGAAGCATTTGTTTCTCAGCATCACGCACCCGTCCTTCCATACGGGTTCAAGGTTGCGGTTGCCGCAGCTGAACTCGTGCTGCTGACGATCTATCTACTAATGATCGGACGAAGAGAAATCGGCACGGAAGCGCGCTCCCGTGTTCCTTCGGAAAATAGATGACCGATACTCATTTAACCCGCGCGTCGACGGCGGCCGAACTGACCATTGCGACGCCCGAAGGCGTGTTATTCCGCTTGCCTTTGGCCGGACCCGCTTCCCGGCTTTACGCAATGCTGCTCGATACCGCGATCGTGTTGGGCATGGTTAACGGCGTCGGGCTGCTAGTCTACTGGATTTTCTCCAAAGCACCAGGTTTTGGATTCATGGTGATTACGCTCGCGGAGTTCGCGATCGGGTTCGCCTATAGCGCATTGTCGGAAGGCTTCTGGAACGGGCAGACGATTGGAAAACGCCTCTTCCATTTGCGTGTGATTGACCAGGATGGCCTTCCGCTACGGATGGAACAGGCGTGGGTGCGGAATCTGATGCGCGTTTTTGATGCGCTGCCATTCGCCTACCTGGTTGGAGGACTCTCCGTACTTAGCAGTCCCCTGATGCAGCGCTTCGGCGACCGCGTGGCTGGGACGGTCGTCGTACTCCAAACGCCACTGGCGGCGCCCGTGGAAGAATTCTGGATGCGGCAAAAGTACAACTCCTTCATGGATTATCCTGCAATCGCGATGAAGCTTCGCCGAGCCGCGACACCGGAACTCGCAACTCTGATTCAAGATGCACTGCGCCGCCGTAACGAACTAGCGGCCTACGCGCGGCGAGAAATCTATCGCGAGCTGGCCACGTATTTGCAGAGCGAAATCTCTCCGTTTCCCGACGAATTGGTTGAAAAGCTTAGCGATGAACAGTATTTGATTAACGCGTCTGGCATTGTATTCGGAGAGCAACGCCCATCGCGAGTTCGGGGTTGACAATTTACGCTTGAAAAGCCATTGGTCGGGTTATGGGACTGAGTGGGCGCTTTGCGAGAGGAATGCACGCTTGGCCGTATGCCGGCTAAACGGAAGTTATGCTGGGGCGCACTTTAACGGACAGCGGGCCAGAAGTCTTAGTGCTGTATCTGAAGCGCCCCCCAGCGAGGAACTGGGAGTTGAGACGCTGTGGAGG
>PMXH01000446.1 GCA_003165855.1 Acidobacteriaceae bacterium
CGTTGGCCCTTGACGAAAACTCCGAACGAGCCTGAATCCACCATTTGCACCGTCGGCGGTTTCGGCTTGTCCTTCTTGTCGCCCGCGTATAGCATTGCCGCACCCGCCAGAACTGCCACCGTTCCCCATCGCATCCGCGCCATCAGAGTCACTGCTTTTCTCCTCGTCTTCCGCGACGTCCATCCAACCCTAACGCCTGAATCACCTCGGCTACAATCCCCTCTACGTTCTTTCCCCCGGTTTCTTGCCTCAATGACGCTTTCAAGTAATGCGGCCGTCGCTGTTCGTAGAGTTCGCGAAAACCTTCCAGACTCCCCAGCAATGGACGCTCAATTCCTTGCTGCTCCGCCTGCAACCGGCAACGCCGCCACAACTCATCCACATCCGCGTCCAAAAAAACCGTGGGGACCTTTCGCGTTTCGACCAACTCGGCGTTGCGTTTCTGCACAAACGCTCCACCCCCCAGGGCAATCACTCTCTCAGTGCCGGCCCGCACACCCTGTAGCAATTCCTTCAAAGCCTCATGCTCGGCCCGCCGAAACTCAGCCTCCCCAAGCTCGCGGAAGATCTCCGGCACCTTTTGCTGTTCACGCCGCTCAATGCGCTCATCGAGATCCTCAAACGTCCAGCCCATCTTTTCAGCCAAAGCGCGGCCTACACTGCTTTTGCCCGCGCCCATGAATCCAATCAGGACGACTGCCCGCTTGCTCCTCGGTCGGTGGGTTCCTTCCGCCCTGCCGCGAAGCACACTCACGCTTGCGGGCTTGGTCGAACCCTTAGGACGCCCTTTTCGCCGATCCGGTTTGCTCTTCGTTTTTCTTATTGTTTTTCGGAGCGTTTTCTGAGGTGAATTTTACCACTGAAGGTCCGCAATACCACCGTGGATGATACCGCTACCCGGCCCACCGTACCTGCGAAGGCACGTCCCTTGTCGAGTGGGAAAGAGGTGTGGGTCTTAGGTTGGAGAGGAATGTCGTCATGCACTTCGCCGCGCACCGAGCGTGCGCTTACGTCGGCCGAGGTCCACTCGGGAATCGTGGCGTCGATATCGCCGCTGTGGCTGGTCAATCGATATTCGCCGCTTTTGCCGAAGTCGCCGATGTAGTTGATTCTGCCGCTCGTCGAAACCACCTGTACCAGCGGGCCATTCACGCCCTTCAGCGTAACCTCTCCGCTCAACGAATCGACTTCGACGTGTCCGTTTTGGATGTTATCCAGATTCACGGCCCCGTTCATCGTCTTCACATGCACGTGTGCGTCCGAGATATCGCGGACATTTACTTCCGCTCCCGGACCTTCCAGGCTCACGTCGCCGTGCAGTTTCTCGGCCCGCAAAGACCCCGTGTTGGAATGCAGGGTGACGCTGGCATCCGCCGGAACCAGAACTTCATAATCCACGCGCCCCGAATCCGCGTCGGCTCCGGCCAAAAGGTGCGACTGAATATCCACGCGGTTCCCGCTCTGGTTGTTGTCCACCTCGACCTTATCGGAATGCAAAATCGCATTCACCACGACCGTATTATTCAGCGACGGCCTCACCGAGATCGAGCCATACGGATTCATCACCGACACGCCGGCTCGCGGTCCCACTGCGAAGTGGTACTCCTTCTTACTCTCGGCCACCAGCGTGCCTGCTACGATCACGCCAATCGCAACCAGTTTCACCGCCCGCTTGTTCACCATATACGACTCCCCCAAGCTAACTGATCCGCCATCGCCGTAAAACACTGCCCGAAAATTGCCACCATTATGGCAGAGACCGGTCCATCGCCATCTCGAAAAGCATCGATTTTTGCTGGTACGCATCCATTAGTGACCGCCGAGCTTCCTCGTCGTTCGGACTCTCATCCACCATGCCCTGTGCATCGCGGATGGATTCATTCACCTGCCGCAGGTTCTCTTGATATTGCGGCATCATCGCCGGAGCGTTGGCCGCAACCTCTTGCAGCAGGTCATCGTCATTCAGTTCCGACGGATTCGCAACCGGCACAGCCACCTTAGCCTGCTGAGCCAATTGATTGGGCAGCGACTCCTGCCGCACGTAGATTCCAAGAGCCAGCAACAACATCGCCGCCGCCGGCACCAGCCAGCGTGCCGCTCCCCAGCGCGCGCTGAACGACGGCACAATCGGCCGCGCCCGGTGCGGACGGATCAGCCCCTCTTGCAGCAACGCGATTTCAATGGATTTCCACACTCGTGGACTAGGTTCGTCCGCCGCTTGCAGTCGGCTCGCCGCCGCGACGATCACATTCAGCTCTTTCATCAGCGCTGAGCACGCTGGGCAAGCCCTCAGATGGGCTCTTTGTTCTACACTCTCGACTTCTTCCGCCAAGCTCTCCTGCAGCTCAACGCAATTCATACTGACCTCTCCCGAGTCATCTGCGGCTGAACAACCCGCCGCACTTCTTGCGCCCCTGCTAAGGCCAATTTTGCTTCGCTGTCTACCCCGCTCGAGATTTCCCGGCCTTTTCGGCTCTATTCATCTTGAGCAGGTCGCGCAACTTCATGCGCGCCTTGTGCAACTGCGACTTNNNNTTCCTGCGCCAGGTCTTCGGCCTCGGCCGTATTCGCCGTCATTCGCAGACACAGCGAATATACCCGTCTCTTGTGCCTGTCGTAGAGCACCTGGAACGCTTCTGCGTCCCCTAGCTTGGCCCGTTCGATTACCTCGGCTTCGCTAAAATCTGTGCCCTGTTTCTGTCGTGGCTCGGTCAAATTATCTTTTCCGGCCGCATTCATTGGGATGCGGCTTAAGTAGTTTGTGTTGTATTGTTTGCGGGCTTTCGCCGCGATGGTAACCGCTCCCGCGCTTCCAGAATATCAGAGTATTTCTACCAATCTTCGGATGTCCGCCGCCCACTTTATTTGCGCCTCAGACCTCGCTGGAAAGCCTTTACCTTCTCAGGCTTGGATGCGCCTGCCTCCCCAAACTCTAAACCCAAGCCAACCCGAAGAGTCGCAACCTCCGAAAATCGGTAGTTTCGGATCTACCCTGTGCGTTCCTCGGTGCCCTCTGTGGTAAAGGTTTTCTGCCTCCTTTTGAAATGCTAGCCCGCACTATTGGCCGTCGTAATCGTCTCCAACCCATGCCCATGCGGCCCCAATTCACGTTGCCGAAGCAGGAAGGCAAACACCACCCCAAGGATTCCCAGCACAGAGAAGATCCACATTCCCAGGTGATACCCCGCAGGATTGCTGGCATCGGCATGCCCATATTCGTTCGCCCATCCCACCAATAAGTTCAGGCCGAATAGCCCGATATTCTGGATCATGGTCATTAACCCATACGCCGTCCCCAGCTTCGACTGATCGACGATGTAAGCCACCGAAGGCCACATCACCGCCGGAATCAGCGAAAATGCCACCCCCATCATCGCCATCGGCACGTACAAATTAATGTGCGTGTAGCCCATCATCAGATACACCGGAATCAGCAGCATCGACCCGAACATCATCAACAGCGCACGCTTGCCCACGCGATCCACCCACAGACCAAATAGCGGCGTCGCAATCATGGCAAACAGCGTCAGCATGCTCGATAGGAACCCACCAAATTCCCGCGACGTCCCATGCGCCTCCATGAAAAACTTCACCGCGAAGGTCTGGAAAGGGAAGATCGCCGAGTAGAAAACAATGCACAGCGCCACAATCAGCCAGTAACTCACGCCGAACTTCCACAAGTCGGCGAATACCACCTTATCGG
>PMXH01000353.1 GCA_003165855.1 Acidobacteriaceae bacterium
AGCAGCGCGCCGAACTCGAGGGCGATGATGCCGAGGGCGAGTTGTTGCAGGATGGCCGCGCAGAGGGCGGCGTGCTCGCGGCTCAGGCCGAGCAGCGGCTCGACATGGTTTTCCCACGCGTCAAGATTCTCCTGCACTTCGCGGGAGAGGATTTTGCCGAACTCGGAGTAGACGCGGCTGATGTAGGCTGCGAGGGTTTCAACGGCGGCCAGCAGGAGAAGGAGGACAAGGACGAGGGGCGTCATGGGCGGGCCTTGGGCGCGGCGGCGCGCTCGATGAGGCCCTGCGGCAGGCGAAGCCGGGCGCGGAGAAGACGTTCGCGGCGAGCCATCTGGCCGGAGTCGGCTTCGTGATCGTAGCCGGCGAGATGAAGCAGGCCGTGAAGGATGAGGACTCTAATTTCTGTGGAGAGAGTGTGGCCCTGGGCTGTGGCCTGGCGGCGCGCGGTGGGAACGCTGATGGCGAGATCGCCGGCGATGCGCGCGCCCACAGGGCTGGCTGGGTCGGCGGGGAAGGAGAGAACGTCGGTCGCTTTGTTTTTGCCCCGAAAGCGGCGGTTGAGGCTGCGCAGGTAGCCGTCGGTGGTGAGCAGGACGGTGACCTGGCCGCGCAGTTTGACGGCAGCCTGCGCCTGGGTGAGGAATCGGGCGAGAGAGCGGACGGATGGGGTGCGGAACGAGCTGGATTTTGCCGGGTCGGGACGTGATTTGGCGGACACAGACTTGGGCTTCATCGCTTTGGAGAGCGATGCGGGGTCTGGGTCCAGATCTGGGTCGAGGAGAATCATCGTGCTCAGATCGGTAATGGNNTGCTCGGAAATGGGGCCGCGCCGATCTACCTTGATGATACGCGAGTTTGCGCGGAGCCTCCGCTGATCGCCCGCCGAGTCGCAGGCCAGGTTGGCACATCATGGCTTTTCCTGCCCAGTCCACCGCGACGCTTGTTTGTTATCCTTGATGCTGTGATTAAGCGCGTACGAATTGCTTCCTTGATGGCAATTGGGCTGGTTCTGTCCCTCACCCTCGCCGCCTGCCACAAGGAAGAACAGGCAGTGGTTGGTGTGGCCAAGACGGCCGAAAAAGCCGAGCAGAAGGCCCAGGCCACGGCCAGCGAACGCGACAGCGAGCTGGCCCAGCTTGCGCTGATTCCACTGCCCACCAAGAGCATGTATGTAGACGTTCATGAGCCTTCGGCGTGGGCCAATCCGTTCCTGTCGGTTGGCGTGGACATGTTGACCCTGCGCGTCACGCTGGCAGACGCCAATCCCAGCACAATGGGCGAGGGAACGTTGTTGCGCCCGGCGGCAGCGCGACGCCAGGAGTTGCAGTTGCGGCCCGCCGACCTGGCCAAGGCCGTTGCCGCAGTCCCGTCGTCGGCGTGGAAGTACGGACGTGTGATCGCCGTGGCCGAATCGCCTTATGAGACCGCGAAGGACCGGCCCAAGGTGCGTAGAAACCTGGAAGCCGCGATCCAGCAGTTGAACGACCTCGGCATCGTGGTGGAAGAGTGGCCGGCGCGCTAAGCACTGCAAATCCAAGGCGCCTGACAGATCCCGGATGGAACGATTTTCTTGTGGGATTGAGGGGAGCGGTGGTGGTAGGGTGAAGGTCATCCCCGGGAGGTTCCATGCGGTCAACGATTTGCCGCCTCTCTCAGTGTTTTCACCTCTATCTGTTTGTTCTGATTGCCGGCGCACTTGTGGGTGCGGGGTGCGGTGCGGCCATGGCGCGCGCGCAAACGTTTGACGCCACCAATCTGCACGGGCCTGTGGACATGGCAGCAAAATGGCTGATCCAGGCCGGAGACAATCCGGCGTGGGCCGAGCCGGGATTCGACGATTCCAAGTGGACGCCCTTCGACACTTCCACTTCAGTGAAGAACGTGTTCACCACTAACCATCCGGAGGTGGTGTGGTACCGGCTGCACGTGAAGGTGGTTCCTTCCGAGACTGGCCTGGCGCTGGCGGAGTGGAATACATCGAGCGCCTTCGACATTTTCGTCAACGGAGAGCGCCTGATCCATTCAGGCGAAGTCGCGCCGTTTGTTCCCTACACACAAAACGGCAGGCTGGTAAAACGCATCCCGGACCAGCAGATCGCGACCGGCAACCTGGTGATCGCACTGCGCGTACACATCTCGAAAACGGAGTGGGGATCGACGGGGCCCGGATTCTTCTCCAGCAACCTGACGCTCGGTCAGGAGTCGGCACTGGACGATCATGTCTGGCTGAGCGTGATTGGCCAGAACGCCCTTAACTGGGTCTCGAAGTTCTCGGGCCTGGGCCTGGGAATCGTGGCGCTCGCACTTTTCGCCGCGCAGCGCCAACAGAAGGAGTACCTCTGGATTTTTCTTCAGTTCCTTTGCCTGGCGGCGGCATTCCCACTCGACGTATACGGATACTTCCATAACGTACCAGCCAACTTGATGCTCATTCGTCCGCCCCTGGGGATCGCGAGTCTGTTTTTTCAATTCCTGATGTACCTTGCGATTCTGCGGATCCGTTTCAGCTGGTGGCTGCGCGCGTTCTTTGCGGTTTCAGTCGTCGGAGTGGTGATATCAAGCGCGGGCCAGACACTTGGGAGCGCTTCGTTGCTTGCATCGATCGCTGCCCTTACCCCTGTGCTCATTCTTCTGTGCGTGGTGCTGCCCGTCATCCTGGTGATTCATTGGCGCCGGGGCAATGGCGAGGCAGGCATCCTGCTGATTCCGGCGATTCTGACCAGCCTGGTGATCTACGTCCAAATTACGCTGGGAATTCTGGCCCAGATTCCCGCGCTGCTGGCCTTGGCTGGCCGCGCTGCAAACGCGTTCTTCAATTTTCATGCTGGACCGATTCTGCTGGACTTTCAGGAAATAACAACCCTGCTCTATATTCTTTCGCTGGCGATCATCATGATCCTGCGCTCGACGCGCATCACGCGGCAGCAGGCGCAGCTTGAGGCCGAGATGGCGGCGGCGCGCGAAGTGCAGCAGGTGATCTTGCCCGACCAGATGGAGAAGATGCCGGGCTACCAGATTGAGAGCATTTATCAGCCAGCGCAGGAGGTGGGCGGCGACTTTTTCCAGATTATTGCGCACAAATCGGATGCGAGCCTGCTGATAGTGGCTGGCGACGTGGTGGGCAAGGGGCTGAAGGCCGGCATGCTGGTGGCGCTGCTCGTAGGAGCGATCCGGAGTTCGGCGGAGACGACGGAAGAGCCGCTGAAGCTGCTGGAAGCATTGAACCGCAGGTTGATGGGGCGCGGCGATGCGCAGGCCACTTGCCTGGCGATGCGCATCAGCTCGGATGGCAGCGTGACGCTCGCGAACGCGGGGCACATTGCGCCTTACCTGAACGGCGAGCCGGTAAACGTGGAGGGCTCGTTGCCGCTGGGGATGATTGAGGACGCAAAGTTCAGCGAGTTGAAGTTCAGCCTGAGCGGTCACGACCGTCTGATGCTGATGTCGGATGGCATTGTGGAGGCCCGCGACACGGAAGGAAAGCTGTTCGGATTCGGGCGCGTGCACGAACTGCTGAGCACGAGCTGCAGCGCAGCCGAGGTAGCCTTGGCCGCAAAGCAGTTTGGGCAGGAGGACGACATCAGCGTGATCTCGGTAACGCGGACAGAAGAATTAAACGCCGCCATCGCCTGAGCCCTGGGGTGTATCGACATATAGCGGCGTGCAGCGCCGGGAGCCAATTTTTCTCAGTTCGAGGAGTGAGGAGTGACGCATACCCGGGGCCCCCGCGGACGGGTCCTAGTCTGTGGGGTGGATACCGGGCGTCTGCTAGCGACGATTGACGAAGAAATGAGGAAAATTGGCNNTGACGGTGGACCCGCCACAGCCTGCGGGCTCGGCTTGGTCTGGCAGGATTTTCGCCCGCAACGCTGCGCACCACTATATGTCGATACACCCTAGTCACAACAGAGCCAGCGACGCCGCTCTCCTGGCCGCAGCCCGCCCATCGCCCCCGGTCACGGGTCTCCACATCCCCGCTGCCCGGCTGCCGTGCTGCTCAAGTCTTCGAGATCGTTTGCGGCAATTTCTCCGATTCCGTGCCCGCAAAAAGCTGCTGAAACACGCGAAATGTCAGCAAAAATCACGCAAAATTGGCAGATTTCGGCCATGAATACCATCACCCGCGGCCACGAACGCGGAAAATTTCACCGCTGCGCCATGGGCATTTCCGCCCCATTCCATTTTTTGGGCAAAAATGTCCTTCTCCATCCCCTCAAATTTGCCCAAAATGTCATGCTGCGGCACGTCCACAGTTTCTGTGAAGCGCATTTTTGGCGCTGAAATGCGCGTTGGCAAATTCGTCGAAACTGCAAACCTCCGCCCGTGCAATTCTCCCCCCACGCTTCCGCTGGCTGCTCGGCAAATCTCAACCGGATTCCGCCCCCAATTTCCGGTACAGTATCCGCAGGACGCAAAACCCATGAGCCAAACCCTGACGCGGCACAAGGATCGCTTTCACCCAACCGAGTCCGCGCGTGAGCACCGCCTCGCCGGAACGCGGCTGGCCAGCTTCTGGCAGCGCCTGCTGGGATACTTCATCGACCTTCTGATTGCTGTGGTGCTGTGGTTTCCGGTGGAGTTAGCGTGGAGACACTATGCGCTGCACGAGCATGACGTCCACATGATGTGGGATTTTCACGAGAAGGGCAACATTGTTGTGATGCTGCTCTACTGGGGGCTCGGCAATTACTTTGGCAACGGCCGTACGCCTGGCAAATGGGTGGCGCGTACGCGGATCGTGTCCTTGGCCAGCGAACGGATGGGCCTTTGGCAGTCGTTTGAACGGGCGCTGGGATATGGAGCTGCGATACTGGAGGGCGGCCTGGGATTTCTGCAGTTCTTCTGGGCCCACAACCGCATGTGCGCCCAGGACCGGCTGGCTGAAACCATTGTCGTGGACACCAGAAAGCACGGGACCAAGAGCGAATCGGAATGAGAATCTGATGGAAGTGTCGCCGGGCACAGCCTGCCTTTGACACAAACGCGCTACCATCTTCCGGTGAGCCATTCTTCCTTTTCCATCCTTTCCAATCAGCCTCCCCTTGACCATGAAAGCTTTGCGGCGCACCGCGAGCTTGAAGCCATCCTGAAGAAAAACATTCGCGGCGAAGTGCGCTTCGACCTGGGCTCGCGGGCGCTCTACGCGACCGACTCGTCGAATTACCGGCAGCTACCGGTGGGCGTGGTTTTTCCGCGGGACGCCTCGGATGTGGAAGCTGCGCTAGCGGCGTGCTGGGCGGAGGGCGCGGCCGTTCTTCCGCGCGGGGCGGGTACCAGCCTCGCCGGGCAGTGCACGAATGTTGCCGTGGTGTTTGACTACTCCCGCTACATGAACGGGCTCACCTACATTGATCCGGCGGCGAAGATTGCCGTGGTTGAGCCGGGCATTGTGCTGGAC
>PMXH01000589.1 GCA_003165855.1 Acidobacteriaceae bacterium
TCGCCCTCTACCTCCTCGGCCTTTCCGATTGAAATCGGATCGCCATGGGCGTTGTGTAGCAGCCAGTCCTTATGGTGCTCATAAATCCAGGCTCGCTCGCCCACTTCAAAGGGAGCGGTCCAAATTCCTACCTTCAATCCCAAACGACAGATGCGGCGAGTAAGATCCGACATGCCACGAGGGAATTGAGAGGCATTGGGCGTCGCATATTCGCCACGAGAGTATCCGTAACCCAGGTCGAAGTGAAAATAGTCATAGCCCAGCGCCTTCAGGTGCTCGGCCAGCCATTGGGCGTTCGTCAGCGCCGTGCCTTGGGTAATTTTCGTGTAAAAAGCCGTCCAACTCCACCATCCAAGCATGTTGTCAGCACTCACGCGGCCGTGATGCAGCTCTCGAATTACGGCCCCATAGTTATCCAGCTGAGAGTGGTAGTCCCTTCCGGCAGCAAACATCACACGTTCTGAAGTTATTGATTCGCCTGCGGGAAGAGGAACGCTGAGTTCAATCAGGTTTTCCGCCGGCCCTTCTCGCAGATCGGATTCTGGATCGGTTGCTTGTATCTCAGTGGTTCCAGTTGAATCAATCGTGTAGGAAGCGATGCCGGGGCCATCCGGCGAGGGTTGCGCTTGCAAATGAATGATGGTGAGGAAGCGGTTGGAAGTAAGGGCCCCGAAAAACAAACTCTCCTTGCTCTCCCGGTTATAAATGAGTTGACTGCCAACGCCCCGGTGCATTCCTTGAGCAGCTCTTCCCAAGTCGTAAATCTGCAATGGTGGCCAGTCTTCGCTGAAACTGTCCGAGAGAACCCGGTCTGCACTCGGCTTGCCGCCGAGATCGATGATTTTGTTCCCGACGGCCTCGACGCTTCGGATACTTTGGATTGTTACCGGATTGCCGGTGTGATTTTGTACCTCGGTGTCGACAACGCCAAACCCTTTCCCCTCGTAGATTAGTAATGTGTATGCGAGATCAGGGGCATTCGGAAGTCCGAAGGAGGTGATGGTAAGTTTCCTGCCATGTCCGAAAGCATCGTCAACATTCGATTGAGATATCTCATGTGTCGGATAATCCGTAGATCGGATCCACTTATGATCGATCTCTGCAGCCACTCTGGCATGGATGACGCTGTGTGCGCCATTTCCGGTTTGGATTTCATAAGTTCCGTCGGTCGGCTGAACGAACACAGATAATCCTTCAATGTTAGAAACGATTTGCGTAGTCTTAGCCGCCTCAGAAACACCAAGACCCCCTTTCACCAGGATCAGGACGCAGCTTATGAAGAGACTTGCGGCCCGAACCACGCGAATTTTGCCGAACCATGCGCTGGAGAGCCACAAACTACGGCCTTTATTGTGTCCCATCTTGAATTCCTTCTGTTATGCGCCGGACCTTAGACTTGGCCCGCCCGCAGAATCCTGGCTCGGGTTGAACGGCCAGGTAGCTTTCCATTTCGCCCAGATAAAGAAAACCAAAATGCCGGTTATTAGCGTCAATAACCCAATCTTGATGTAGAGCCAGCCCGAGGTCAGAAAAACGTATGCCCATCCAAAGAAAGCTATGACAATGGGGACGGGATAAAACCACATCTTGTACGGCCGCGCGCTGTCAGGAAACTTTCGCCGCAAGAGCGGAATGGCAAACAGCTGTCCGAGAAACTGCACCAGGATTCTGGTAGTGATCAAGGCACTGACCAGCTGATCCAGCTTAAGGAACGCGGCGGCAATCGATACACCGCCGAGAACCAGAAGGGAGACTTGGGGATAGTTTTTCGTGGGATGCAGTCGCGCAAACGGGCGGAAGAAATAGCCGTCGATGGCAGCCGCGTAGGGGATTCGCGAATAACCCAAAAGAAGCGCAAACACTGCGCCAAAGGCCGACCAGAGAACTAAAATTGTTACCGCGATTGCGGCGCCCCTGCCGTACAGTCGCTCCATGAAGTCAGAAACGATGAAGCTCGAATGAATTCCTTCGCGCCACGGCACCACTCCGATCAAGGCGAGATGCAGCGCCAGGTATCCCGCACAGCAGACTGCAAGCGAATACAGAATCGAGCGCGGCACTACGTAGGCCGGATTCTGCACTTCGTCTCCGATGTAACACACATCGTAGTATCCCAGGTAGTTATACACGGCAATGAGAGTGGCGCTGCCCAGACCGAGCACGAAGCCACGATCAAAGGCCAGCGCTCCCGGCGGAAAATCGAACGCCCGATGCGCGTTGAAGTGGGAAAAACCGGTGACGATGATGGTTACCATCGCAAGCACCGTTCCAACCCAAAGAGTCAGGGTGACCTTGCGCAGGAATGTCATCCGCCGGCACAAGAGGAACAAAGCGGCCACTCCTACGGCCACGGCAACGTATTGCTGGCCTCGAGCGGTCAAGCCCGGCCAGAGATAGGAAGCATAGTTTCCAAATCCAATCATCCCGGATGCGATTTCCAAAGGCCCGCTCAGGACGAATTGCCAAATGAAAAGAAAAGCCATCAGGCGCCCCCAGCTTTGATGGCCGTAGGCCTCACGAAGAAAATGGTAGCTGCCGCCGGAACCTGGCAACGCCGCTCCAAGTTCACTCCATATCAGACCGTCGGAAATCACGATGAGCGCGCCCGTCAACCAGCCCAGCATCGATTGCGGACCGCCCATGGAAGCCATCAATAGCGGGATTGTGATGAAAGGCCCGATCCCAACCATGTTGGAGATGTTCAGGGCCGTGGCGGGAAGCAAACCGAACGCGCGCGTCAGGCGGGAGTGCGTCTCAGTTTTCATTGCCATGGGCGATTCGAACACACCGCGCTCGCGTGTTCATAGTAAGAAAGGAAGATGCCTCTGGCGGCATCTTCCTCTCTCGAGCCTTGCTCCGACATTATTATTGTTCGTAAGCTCCTATGTCGATTGTGTCATTCGTAACGAGGATACGTGGAGTAATACCAGTTACGTCAAAAGCCCCGACGGTTGAAATCGGACTGAGAATCGTTCCCTTGGCCAACGCCGGCGAGCCGGCCTGTACGTTCAGGTTCGGCAGAGTGGTCGGCGGAGTCGCATTGATGTTGACAAACATGGGGTCGGCATACTGAGAATTTGCTTCCTGTTTCGAACCCGACTGGTAGGTGCTGAAGGTGGTGTAGGTCTTTGAACCCCAAATCCAGTTTTCGGAGGAACTGGGAGCGTAGTAGAGGTTGTAATTGAGAGTGACCGTCGAGGTGGTCACCGCATCCACCAGCGTTCCGGTCACAGAAGAAGCATAGAAAATATTGTTCTCGACTATGTTCGTTCCCGTAAGGTCGGTGCCGGTCGCAAATTCACCAATTGCGCCGTTGGAGTTGTTCCCATTGTCCCACGTGGTGTTGTTGACAACGGTGGAGTTCGACGATCCCCCGGAAGTGCCCTGCCCGCCGATACTGATCCCGACCGCGGTATTGTAGAAAAACAGGTTGTCGCGGACGGTGTTGTTCGTCGTGTTCTGGGCGGCACCTTCTCCCGTAACTTCTATGCCCAGATCAACGAGGTAGACGGTATTCCGCTCGACTATGTTGGAAGCGCTGCCATCCAGATAGATACCGTCGGCACAATAACACTTGGAGCCGTAGGGATTGCTGGCGGCGGCCACCGGCGGCGTCGTGCCGGTACCGTTGGATGGGTTCTCGTAAACCGTGTTGCCGTAAATCTCCCCATTGCGAGCCTGGTCGTTGGGGGAGCCGTTGTACTGGGAATATCCCGAGGCCACGCCTTCACCTCCCAGAGCCGCGATGCCAATGTTGCTGTTGTTGTGCACCAAGTTGTTTCCGATGATGAACCCATTGATGTTGCCGTCGAGTTCCATCGTCTCGCTGCAGCCTGTCATCATGTTGCTTAAGGTGTTGCCGATGATCGATATATTCGTGAGGGGGGTCGTTCCGCTCGTCCCCGCAACCACCAGACCAAAAGCTTCCGGAGACCCGGAGGGGCAGTTTCCCGTGTGGTTTGTCGCTTTCCCTTGATTCCAGACGTTATTAATGTTGTTATTCACAATCTGGATGTTGGTGCCGGAGCCTTGAAGGGCGATTCCCGCGGGCACAAGCTTGTTGGTCTTTGTGGAAGTGCCCGTCTTGAAATTGGTGACCTCGAAGCCATCGACAGTCACGTAGCCAATGTTATTTGTGCCGCTGCCGATTTGGACCAACCCGTAGGCGTACCCGGTAGTGCCGACGGCTACACTTCCCCCATTGATGATGGCACCCCCCGGGGTGGTGCTCTTGAGAATAAAGTAGCCGCCCGAAGCTGATCCGCCGGTGTTAATCGCTATTTCTGCAGTTTCATTGTAGGTGCCGGGAGCCACGTTGATGGTGATGCCGGGTCCGGCTTTGGTGACCGCATATGCGATGGTCGCCCAGGGAGAACCTGACGATCCGTTGTTCGAGTTGCTTCCGCTGGTCGAGACATAGAAATTGGTGTTCGTCGATACGGCAGTCGTAATGTTGAAGATCGCGGTTGCCGTAAGATGAGTGGGAGTGGTCGAATCGATTACCTGCACGGTAATGGAGTAGGCACTCGCCGCTGCCGGTACTCCGGTCAGCACTCCGGTCGAGGTCACGGCCAAGCCCGGTACACTGCCGCTGGTGATTGTCCACGCATACGGAGCCGTCCCACCGCTGGCTGCAAACGTGGTGCTGTAGAAGGTGTCCTCTGTCCCGTTGGGCAGGGGGGATGTGGTTGTGATGGTCAATGCGCTGGCTGCCGCCATATTGCTGGTCAGCAGTAAACCACCGAATAGGGCCAGCAGAAGGCCGACTCCACAGGTGATCATTTCCTTCGGGAAAAACAGGTTTGCATGTTTCATCGAAGTTCCTCTTGTCGAACAGGATTGTGAATAGGCCCGACTGCTTCCCAATAAAGCCCAGGAAAATAGAACTTCCTTGCGAGTTGAACGCGTCTGGGCGTTCGCTCAATCCATACTGTTAAACCGGAAACCCCCGAATCGCCCCAATTCCCCTGTACTGATTTGCAACTCGCCGCAATGGTTGCGCGAATGTACCTACAATGTGATCGTTTGTCAACTATTTTGTTTGTTATTGCTCGATTCCTCTCGAAGGGAAATCTTTGGACGATACAATTCGTCCACAACGCAATACAATTGGTGCTGCGGGACATCGATCTGCACCGGAATGAGCTGCTTACCGGTACCAGGAGCGCGTAGACCTCATGCTCGCGGAAGAGCGTAGATTTCGCATTCGAGAGATTCTTTCCGGTCAACGTACTATTACCGCTTCCGACCTCTGTACCGCTCTCGGAGTTACCGCCGCCACGGTGAGGCGGGACCTGGCAGCCTTGGAGCAGGATGGCGTACTCGTCCGTTCTCATGGGGGAGCGGTTTCCCGCATGTCCAGCACCAAGTTCCAACCTTCCTATGAAGCCTTATCCCGCAGCCAAAGCAGTGAGAAGCATGCCATAGCGCGCGCCGCTGAACATTTAGTGCTGGATGGCGACACTGTTTTTCTTGAGGGAAGCACCACGGTGTATGAGCTTGCCTGTGGCTTGAATCAGCGCAATCGCCTGACTGTAGTCACAAACTCTCCCACCATTGTTTGCCAGTTGCAAAGAAGCTCCGGCGTGACCGTCCTTTGCACCGGCGGCGATCTTCAAAAGGATACGTTTTACTTTTCCGGCGAATGGGCTCAGCGGGCACTCTCCGAAATTCGCCTGGACAAAGCAGTTTTGGGGGTGAGCGCAATCGATCTTTCCTACGGAATCTCCACCGCCAACCACGCCGAGGCACAGATCAAGAAGATGATCACGCGAGCCGCGAAGACCCGCATCGCCTTAGCCGATCACACAAAGTTTGGGACGCAGAGCTTTGCTTACGTCGGCCCCGTAACGGACATCGACGTCCTCGTAACCGACTCCGGCACCGACGCAAAATACATCGAGGGCCTGCGTGAGGCAGGCGTTGAAGTTGTGGTTGCAGAGGTGCAGGAGACGCGAAAACGCGCGCGCAAATGAACATATTCACACAAATAGGTTGACAATCGCTCATTTGCGAGATAACTTGAGTCCGCTTTAAGTTCGACCGGCGGGGACGTGAGGGAACTGTGAGTGATTGCGGCAAGAAGATTCGCTTGAATCGTGTGCTCGGAGGCTCGGAACACCGAGCCCTGGTAGTGGCTTTCGATCATGCATTGGTATTGGGGCCGATTCCTGGAACGGAGGACCCCATAGGAAAGATTCGGCAGTTTGCCCAAGCCAACGTCGATGCTTTGCTGCTGAACCTCGGNNATTGGGCAAAACGGAAGTGGCGCGCTGTACAGTTCGCTGCTCGCGCATCCGGAAGACGCGTTGCGGCTGGGCGCAGATGCGGTTCTCACCTATCTCATCGTGGGTACCGGCGATGCCGAGTTCGAGATGAAGGAGATCGCGCGCAACGCCGAAATTGCCCGCGAATGCGAACGAGTGGGAATCCCGCTCATTGTCGAGTCTCTCGCACGCGGCAAGGCTGTGGAGAATCCGGGCGATCCCAGGTGGCTGAACCTTCACACTCGCATGGCTGTCGAGCTGGGCGCGGATGCGGTCAAAACGGATTACAGCGGGGACACGGCCTCCATGCGTTCGGTGGTGGAACAATGTCCCATACCGATTCTGGTGCTCGGGGGTAGCCGTCATGCCTCGGACAAAGACGCACTCAATGTAGTCCGTGAAGTGGCGGCCGCGGGAGCAGCGGGTGTTTTCTTTGGCCGCAATGTCTTCCAAGCCGATAACATCAGCACATTCCTTGAACAGGCTCGTGCTGCTCTTGACGGAGTGGCAACGCCGGAATTTCAAGCGATCACAAGATGACGACATCGGGTTCCCAGACACCGGCGGTTTCGCGCAACAAGAATGTAATGGACGGTCGCGCCGGATTCCGCCTGCAAGCCGATTGGGGACATGTCTCCGTGCTCGAGGGCGGAGGGCACATCTGCGAGTTGAATCTGAATGCGTGTTCCGGCGTGAACCCGCTCTGGCGGCCGCCATGGAAGACCATCGATCCCTTCAAGTACACGACTCCGAAACATGCTCGAAGCTACGGACCTCCGCCGGATGGCAGCTTGCTCTCCGGCATTGCGGGACATAGCCTGAGCTTTGATCATTTCGGCCCGCCTTCCTTGGAAGAAACGGCAGCGGGCCTCACTACTCACGGGGAAGCGCCCGCCTTGAAGTGGGCTGTGCAGAAGCAAGCGCCGTCGCCGAGGCCACAATTGCAATATGGTCTGACCCTCCCCGAAGCTCGGATCAGTTTCAGCAGGAATCTCACGCTCGACCGCAAGAGTCCGGTGATTTATTGCGAAGAAGAAGCGGTCAACCTCAGCCCTTACGATCGGCCCATTTCGTGGAACGAACATGTCACCTTCGGGCCACCGTTTCTGGAAGCGGAAACCACCTGGTTCGATATGCCGGCGACGCGGGCCAAAGTTTGCCCAGCGAGCTACAGCCCTCGATTCTCTCTTCAGCCGGACACCGAGTTCACCTGGCCCTATGCTCCGACAAAAGATCGCAAGCGGATGAACTTGCGCACCACCCCGGCGCGGCGCTTCGGACACTACACCGCTCAATTGCTGAATCCGGATCTCGAGATTGGTTTCATCGCTGCCTGCAACGCGCGCCTGAAGCTTCTCGTCGTCTATGCATTTCGACGGGCAGACTTCCCTTGGGTGGGCAATTGGGAAGAACGATACAGCCGGCACCAGGCGCCGTGGGCAGGAAAAACGTTCTGCCGGGGGATCGAGTTCAGCACAACTCCGTTCTCCATTCCGCGACGCGAAACCATCGAGCAAGGTCCGCTCTTCGGTGAACCCACGTATCGCTGGCTTCCGGCCAAGTCCAAGGCTCAAGTTCGGTTTCTCATTCTGTTATTGGAAGTACCGGAGACATTTCGTGGCGTAGCCAGTGTCTCCATAGCCGGAAAAAAGATCGACGTTGTTGAGTCCGGAGCTCATGGCCGCAAGCTCTCGGTCGCGGCAGACAAGTTCCTGTGAATAGTGCCACCCATTGAGGAATACCGCAATGCGCTGTGTCTTGTCCTCGGGCTGACGTCTTCCGGCAGTTTGGACGAAAACACTTTCGCCGTAAAGCAAGCCGGGAATCGGAAACCATCATGAGTTTGCTTGCCATTGATATCGGTTCGAGTCGATGCAAAGCGGTAGTGTTTGCGGGGACGGGTGACATACTTGCCCAGCACGCCTGCTCGTACGCACCTGAATTCCCCGCTCCTTCGCAAGCGGAAATGAATCCCGAGCGCTTTTGGCACGCCGTGTTGTGTTGTTCGCAAGCAGTGGCGAAAAATCTTTCCGATCCCGTCCGGGCATTGTGCATGAATTCGCACGGTGAAACGTTCGTGCCGGTCAATGAACGCAACGAGGCAATTGCTCCCGCCATTCTCAACCAGGACAATCGGGCCACGGAAGAAACGGTGTGGCTCGAGCAAACAATTGGGAGAAGGCGACTGTTCGAAATCACCGGCCAGATCGCACATCCCATGTATCCGGTTCCGAAATTTCTTTGGCTGCGTAAGTATCGGCCGGACATTTTTGCTCCCTCGGTTCGTTTCCTGACCGCGATCGGTTACGTTCTCGCGCGATTAGGACTACCCGCCTATATCGATTATTCGCTGGCCTCACGCTATCTGGCGTTCGATGTACGCCAGCGCCGCTGGTCCGAAGAAATTCTCGCCGCCACGGAAATCAATGCCGAATGCCTGCCCGTTCCTGTACCTGCTGGAACGATTGCAGGAACACTAGATGGACCCGCTGCCCGCCAACTCGGTCTCTCACCGGGAACGATCGTTGTCATGGGAGGACACGATCAACCCTGCGGCGCGTTGGGAGTTGGCGCCATTGATGCGGGGCGCGTGGTCGATTCGATGGGCACATACGAATGTCTTGTGGCAGCTTCCGCGCAGCCCAGCTTAACGGATGCGGCGCTTGCGGCTTCTCTCAACTCTTATTGCCACGTAGTTCCAGACAAGTTCGTCACGCTCGCGTATTTTCCATCGGGAATCATGATGAAGTGGTTCCACGATCTTTTGTACGGGGAAGCGTGCGGTGAAAGTTCTACTCTGCAAGATTGGGATTCATCTGGCGCGGAGTCGATTCACTACGGAAAACTGGAACGAGAAGCGCCAGCGGGCCCCACGGGTCTTTGTATCACTCCCAATCTGATCGGTACTTGCAATCCTGACTTCAACCCGCGCGCACGCGGAATCATCTCGGGCTTGAGCGCGAACACAACCCGCAGCCAGATTTACAAAGGCATCCTCGAAGGGCTCGCCTGCGAACTCTCACAGATGACCGGCATTCTGGCAAGAGCAGTGGGAGAGTTTCGCGACGTCTACGTCACCGGAGGAGGCTCGCGATCCGCTCTGGGCCTTCAGTTGCGAGCTGCTTTATCCGGCCGGCGGCTGCATGCAATGGAGTGTCCGGAGGCAGTGTGTCTGGGCGGCGCCATACTCGCAGGGGTCGCGTGTGGAGAATACGCCAGCTTGCAGGAGGCCGTGGAACTTGTAGTCCGCGAGGTTTCGGTGTTATCACCCGATCATGCGATTGCGGCAGCCTACGCGCAACAAGCCAAACAGTACCGCCATTTGCGTTCGGCGCTGATGGCCATCACAAGCCCTGAGAGTTCAGAAGGTCACTTGGAGGAACGGTGATACAAGCCACAATCGGATTCATAGTTTTCGGAGTTCACAAGGATGGTCTGCTAGACCCCATGGGTACGCCGTTCATCGATGACGCTTTGGTGCAGCGCGCCAAGAGTGCGCTGGTTGCGGCGGGTCTGAAGGTGATTGAGCATGGCATTGTCGNNTGCGACGACGCCATCGACGCGGTCGTCCTGTTTTCCGGCACCTGGGTTTGGGCGGCGCACTTGGTTGGCGCTATCCGCGATTACTGCGCCACTGGCAAGGGCTTGCTTGTGTGGACGCACCCCGGCTCTCAAGGCTGGCGGCCCGTGGGCGGATTGGTGCTGCGTGGAGGCTTGCTCGAAATCGGCGTCCCCCACAAATTCGTGTACGGCAGCCTGGACGAACCAGACACGGTAGGCAAGATCGTCAGCTATGCCCGCGCTTCACATCTCAAGAACTTCTTGAACATGTCCACCGTCGGTACATTTGGTGGTCGTGGGATGGGACAAACCTGCGGCGCTGCCGATCCTTCCCAATGGATGAGGATGTTTGGCGTCGATATCGACTCTCGCGACACGGCGGAGTTGAAGCAAGCCGCTGAGGGAATCTCCCCCGCGGAACTGAATGACCTCCAACCCAG
>PMXH01000403.1 GCA_003165855.1 Acidobacteriaceae bacterium
CGCTTCCAGCGCTCCCATCTCTTGCAGCAGCTTGTACGTGCGCTCCGCTTCGAGCGCGTCCACACGGCTAATGGCGAAGCCAACGTGGACCATCACATAGTCGCCCAGACCGGCCTCGGGCACAAAGCTCAGGGATACCTGGCGCACGATCCCGCCGAACTGCACGCGGGCCGCGCGCAGAGGCCCAAGTTCTTGAATTTCGAGGATTTTCCCCGGTATGGCAAGGCACACGGCAGCTCTCCCCACAATCAGTACAATACTACTCGGAGGCGCGATCTGTGACGAGCGACACGCGTCGGTGTGACGACTCACACACACGGGCTGCCATCGCCGCAGACAAGGGGAACCACGGGCGCGCCTTTTGGGGTTGAGCGCGCCTTTTGGGTGTGAGAAAGACAGGCGATCTTCGCTTGTGAGATATTGCCAACTGCGGCAACGCCACACAGCTTGTGACACCCCTAACCATCTTCGGTCTGTTCGCAGTGACAGCCATGCTGGTCTGTTACGCCCTCGAAGCGCGCAGCCGATGGTTCATTCTGGCCTTTGCCGGATCATGCCTGCTCGGCTCGATTTATGGCTTTCTGCAAGGTGCGTGGCCGTTCGGATTGGTTGAGGCCGTGTGGTCTGTGGTCGCAATACGGCGCTGGGCGGTCGCGGCACGTCCAAAGTAGTCCACTGCCGGTTTTAGCAGAACGACTATTCCGCCGCAGTTCATTTCTCGCGACGCAATTCTTCCAGCATCTTAGGATCGATATTGCCGCCGCTGATGATGGCGACGTTTAGCTTTGTCCGCGGGAGCTGGGCGCCGTGGAAAAAGAAGCCAGCCGTGGCCACGGCTCCGCTGGGCTCGGCCACTGTCTTGGGATTTGCCGCCAGCAGTTTCACCGCTTCCCGAATCTCATCTTCGGTTACGGTAACGATGTCGTCGACGTAGCGCCGCATGTGCTCAAAGTTGATTGGCCCAATGCTTTGCGTGCGCAGCCCGTCGGCGATGGTGCGTGAAACCTCGGCGGCAGGGAAGTGAACGATCTTTCCCGCGCGCAAGCTGGCCTGCGCATCGCCCGCCAGTTCCGGCTCCACGCCGATTACCTTCACCGACGGCTTGCTCAACTTAATCGCCGCCGCCACCCCGCTGATCATGCCTCCGCCGCCTACCGGCGCGAGAACAGTTTCCACCTCGGGCAAGTCTTCCAGAATCTCCAATCCCATCGTGCCCTGACCAGCGATGATCTGCTCATCGTTGTATGGAGGCACCATCACGTATCCATGCTGCGCCGCCAGTTCTTCGGCCTTGAGCTGGCGCTCCGTGCTGCCCGGTCCTACGAAGACGATCTCCGCTCCCAGCGCCGCCGTGGCTTCGCGCTTGATCGCCGGAGCGTTGTCCGGCATGACGATGACCGCCTTCACTCCCAGCGCCCGCGCCGCATAGGCTACACCCTGCGCGTGGTTGCCGCTGGAATAGGAAATGACTCCGCGCCTGCGGTCTTGCTCCAAAAGGGATGCAATCTTGTTGTAAGCTCCGCGAAGTTTGAAGGCGCCGATGGGCTGCTGGTTCTCGGGCTTAAGGTAGAGTCGGCGGAAGTCGGAATCTGGATAACGGAACTCGATCAGGCGAGTGCGGGTGGCGACACCGCGCAGCCGGGATTGTGCTTCTTGGATATCTGCGAGGCTGACCATGGGCATAACCTTCCAATGTACCATTGGCCGCACTGAGAGCCCGCCTTGACATCATGATGTCTTATGCATTAGCATCATGATGTGCGCACCACTCTCACTCTCGATGAGGACGTCGCGGCCCTGTTGAATAGGGAAGTCCGGAAGACCGGGGAACCGTTCAAGCAGGTGGTGAACCGCTACCTGCGCCTGGGGTTGACGACGAAACAGCCTCCGCGGAAGCCGTTCAAGGTGACACCCATCAATCTGGGGCTCCCTGACTTCGACAAAGTGGAGGAATTACTCGAGTACCTCGAAGGCCCTGACTACCGGTGATCGTACTCGACGCGAACCTTCTCATCTACTCGTACAACAGCGGTTCGTCTCATCACGCGGGTGCGCGCGCATGGCTCGAGAATACGCTGTCGAGCATTGAGGTGGTCGGACTGCCCTGGCAGGCAGTTTCTGCCTTCCTGCGGGTTATGACCAATCCCAAGTTGCCTGCCGAACGCTTTGATCTGGAGCAAGCGGCGCGGATCGTCGACCTCTGGTTGGCGCATCCCAACGTGCAGGTTCTGACGCCCGGTGCCGGTTACTGGCCGTTGTTTCGGCGGATGGTGATCGAAGGGCGGGCCGCGGGTCCTCGAGTGAGCGATGCCGAGATCGCGGCACTTACAATGGAATACGGTGGCGTGCTGTATACGGCGGACCGGGACTTCGCGCGGTTTCCGGGGCTGAGGTGGGAGAATCCGCTGAGCTAAGGCTTGAGCCATCCCGCCTTGTCGGCTTCCAGACGCGCCCGCAGCCCGTCCCCCGGTAGACCTTCGCCCCGGTCGAGTTGGGCCAGACCGCGTTCGATCTTGGCGTTGATGGCTTCCTTGTTTTCCAGAAGCCAAGCCTCGCGCTCGCGTTGTATTTCCATCGCAAAGGCCTCAGGGTTCCCGCGTCCACTCGGTGGTAATCCTTCCACCCACTATTGGCCACCGGGCTATTCGGACGAACGGAACCATTGCGAGAGACGCGATGTTAAATGGGTATTCCGGTTCGGGGTGGAGGACGCCGTACACCTCACCCCTGTTAGCCGCGATCAGCAGAATCGCTGATATGTTTTGCCGACACGCCACGACACGTCCGTCTGGGTCCAGCCTTATAAACACGGACTGCCCAAGGTCTGTATATTGGGTCGTGTCCTCTACGCAATTTCCGATCTCCTCCCTCCAGTGGGTGTCGGAAACGAGGGCACGCTCAGCCGCTGCAAAGTCGAACAGCAAAGACGCTCCGAAATGGGTGGACACGATTGCGAGAACCCGAGGCATCGGGTGATCCGCTAGCTGCCGATTCTTTGCCTTTGCTTTGTTGCAGATATTCTTCGTAAGGACTCCGAACGCGCATCCACCGGGCCCTTTCGGCCACTCATTCGGGATGTTGGATCGCTCGCTGACGGCCTCCAGACTCAGCGCTGTAGCCTCAACAACGAAGCGGTCCCCAGGAGGCTGATTGAGTGACCCGCCCCGCTGGCTATAGCAGATGAAATCTGCACCGCCGGTTCCGACCCGGTCGTGAATTTCCGGCCGGACACCCAGAGTCTGAAGCATCTGGAACACAAGCGCTTCGGCAATCGATGCTTCGGGGTCAGACTCCCGAGCGCGGTCGAACCGGCCTGCATTTTTGGGATGCTTGAGACGCAAGTAGTCCGAGTAGGAGTTCAACACACCTTCGAAGCCCGTGACCAGAGGTTCCGTGATCAGCTGCATATTGCCCGCCCGGTACCTCCGAGGGCTTGCAATAGCGTGCTAGGCGTTTTACCCTCCCCAATTAGCTCGCCAAGTTCCGCTACGCTTGTCACTTCCTTGCTTTTGACCTTTCTGCCAACCTCAATTTCAAAACGCACATTGCGCTCATGTGGTAGAAGCCAGGCAGCCAAGATGGTGTGGAGTACCAAGCGGGAGGAGTTGGGATAGCTCTGCCCCTTGAAAAACCAGCCCAACCACTCATTCGCTTCCGGCTCTAGTTTCCGCCGGAATTCCTCTTGTTGATCGGGCCTCGGATCGTTCAACCTAGGAACGAGAAAAATGCTCACCAAGAGTCTCATGTAGCTACCTTAACAGGATAGCGGGGGGATTAGAAAGGAGTGATTTGACTGATCGGCCGGCACTCACGGCGCGTCTCCTACCGCCTTTCGCGGAGGAGATCCACGGCCTTGTCTAGCTTGCGTTCTATGCGTTTCAATCTGCGTTCCGTCTTCTCTGAGTGCTCCCACGCGTACCCCCAGATGGCGAACGCGATGAAACCGAGGACAAGCTCGACGACCTCGCGGTGCGGGGGGCGCTAGGCAAAAAACAACGCCCGTATCGCCGCGACTAGGCCGCCGACAACAACGATGCTGATGAGTCCTATGGAGCGCCCGCTCAAGCCACCTACGTCATCGAGTTCGTCCATAGTCAGCCACGGAGCTTTCCGCTCTTGACTAGGTCCGCCTTCACCTTTGCGAGCGAGACTCGCTTTTCATGCCGTCGAGAACGGGAAATCAGCACGTCCTCTAAGTCTTCCCAGAGGGCCTTGTGCTTCTTGAGGTCGATTACGACCGCCGTCTTTTGGCCCGCTTCGTCGGTGGGATTTCTCCTTCGCAAATAGTAATACCGAGAAGCTAAATCTCCAGAATCACCGGCATAATCAGCGGACGCTTCTGCGTTTGCCTGGAAATATAACGCTTCAAATCTGCGCGGATCTTTTCCTTGATGACGCCGTAATCGGTTTTTTCTTCTTCGCTGGAGTGCGCCAACGTATCTTCGACGATGCGCCGGGCCCCGTCCAGCAAGCCGTCTTCTCCAGGGTTGAAGCCGCGAGTGACGATCTCCGGCGCAGTTTCCACGCGGCCGGTTAGCTTGTTGATGGCGATGATGGGCAGCACGATGCCGTCTTCGCTCAAGTGCCGCCGGTCTTTAATAATTAAATCCTCAACCACGTCGGTGCGCGAACCGGAATCGATGCACACGCGGCCCACGTTGACTTTTCCGGCTTTGCGGGCGTTGTGCTCGTCGATCTCGAGAACGTCACCGCTTTCAATCAGCATCACTTTGCCCACCGAGCTATGCATCGCGCCGGCCATTTCCGCGTGCAGTTTCAATTGCCGGTACTCGCCGTGGATGGGAATGAAGTACTTCGGCTTCACCAGGTTGATGATCAGCTTCAGTTCATCCTGGCTGGCGTGCCCGCTGACGTGGACCGGCGGCGAAGTGCCGTCTTCATAAATCACGTACGCCTCGCGGCGGAACAGGTGGTCGATCATCCGGTAAATCGTTTTCTCGTTGCCGGGGATGATGCGCGACGAGAGCATGACCGTGTCGCCCTTTTCGATCTTGGCGTGCTTGTGGTTGTCCACCGCCGCGCGCGACAGCGCCGACATGGGCTCGCCCTGGGTTCCGCTGATCATCACGCAAACTTTTTCCGGCGGGAAATTCTTCATGTCGCCGGGATTGATCACGAGCCCATCGGGAATCTCCAGGTAGCCCAAGTCTTCGGCAATCTCCGCGGAGTTGTTCATCGATCGCCCGATGAATGCCACCTTGCGTCCGTGCTGGTGCGCCAGTTCCACCGCTAACCGAATGCGATGGATGGAAGAAGAGAAGCACGAAATGAACAGCCGCCGCTGCGTGTGTGCGAAAACTTCATCAAATTTGCGCCGCACCGCACGCTCGCTCGGCGTGTAACCTTTGCGCTCAACGTTAGTCGAATCCTGAAACAGCGCCAGGACGCCTTGTTTTCCATACTCCGCGAAGGCGTGCAGATCAAACAGATGGTTGTCGGTGGGCGTGGGATCGACTTTGAAGTCGCCAGTGTGGATGATCACGCCAAGCGGGGTATGAATCGCGAGCGCAACGCAATCCACCAGGCTGTGCGTCACGCGAATGGGATGAACCGTGAATATGCCGGCCTTGAAACGCTCGCCGGCACGTATCTCGCGAAGATCGGCGTCTTCGAGCAAGCCGTGCTCGTCGAGCTTGTCTTCCACATAGGCCAGCGTGAACTCTGTCCCCCACACCGGCACCTTGAGCTCAGAGAGAATCCAGGGCAGCGCACCGATGTGGTCCTCGTGGCCGTGGGTCAGGATGATCCCGCGAACCCGCTGGCGGTTCTCGATGAGATAGGAAATATCTGGAACCACAATGTCCACGCCGAGCAATTCAGCTTCGGGGAACATGAGTCCCGCATCGACCACGATAATGTCGTCACCCCAGCGAATGGCCATGCAGTTCATACCGAACTCGCCTAGCCCGCCCAGGGGGATNNGCTAGCACAGGGGCGCACCTGAAAGTCCGCGATTCGACTCAAGAATCTCTAGCTCGCCTTGCGGCGGATAGCATTCTGCGCCTCCCTGAGTTAAGGTTGAAGCAATGGCCGATGCGGAATCCAAGTCATGGCTTCGCGGCCGCGTCGAAAAGACGCTGATCAAGGGGCTGACTCGTGCCTACTCTACCGTCCAGGTCGATCCCG
>PMXH01000046.1 GCA_003165855.1 Acidobacteriaceae bacterium
TAGCTAGCCTAGACTAGACGCCGCACAGTTGCCACGTCAGCCGCTTCATCCTGACTGAGCTTCTTTGCGGTTTCGTGCGCGCTGCGCTCGTCGGCAGCCAGGGTGATGACGCAATCTCCATTGGTCAGGCGCAGGATGTACAACATGGGACCTCCGTCAAAGCGAAAATCGAACTGCAAACGGAACTCGACCCAAGGTTTCGGCGGACACAAAGGNNGACAAGACCGGGGTCAGCGACCGCCTGGAACTGGCCCTGTTTACCATTCACCATCGGGTTCTGGCGAAGGCTGCGGCCGAGGTGGGCAGCAGGCTCGAAGCCGAGGAGCAGGCCGCCCCGACAGCCGTGGCGTAAAGCATTGAGGGGCTAGAGTTTCTCCGCCACGCTTTTGGCCTGGGTGAACAGGGTTAGATAGTCCGGGCCGCCGGCTTTGGAGTCGGTTCCGGACATGTTGAAGCCGCCGAAGGGATGAGCGCCGACCATCGCTCCCGTGCACTTGCGGTTGATGTACAGGTTGCCGACGTGGAACTCGCGGGTGGCGCGATCGATCTTGTCGCGCGACTTGGTATAAATGGCGCCGGTAAGGCCGAACTCGGTGTCGTTGGCAATTTCGAGGGCATGGTCGAAGCCGTGAGCTTTGATCACGACCAGCACGGGGCCGAAGATTTCTTCCTGCTCGAGTTTTGATTTGGCGGGAATGTCGGCGATCACGGTGGGTTGAATAAAGTAGCCTTCTCCGGCTGTGGTGGCGCGCTCGCCGCCGGTGAGGACGCGTCCATCTTTTTTGCCTTGCTCGATGTAACCGAGAATGGTTTTCATGGAGCCTTCGTTAATTACAGCACCCATGTTTGCGTTCTCGGCGGGATCGCCGACGGTGATTTTTTCTACGCGGGCTTTGAGCTGCTCGAGGAATTTGTCGTAGATGCGCTCGTCGACGATGGCGCGGGAGCAAGCCGAGCACTTCTGGCCCTGGAAGCCGAATGCGGCTTGCGCGACGCCTTCGACGGCGGAGTCGATATCGGCGTCGGCGTCGACGATGATGGCGTCTTTGCCGCCCATTTCGAGGATGGTGCGCTTGATCCAGATCTGGCCGGGAGCTTGTGTGGCGGCAGTTTTGTTGATGTGAAGGCCGACTTCGCGGGAGCCGGTGAAAGCGATGTAGCGCGTTTTCGGATGCGCGACCACGGCGTCGCCGAAGCTGGCGCCGGCGCCGGGGCAGAAGTTCACCACGCCTTCGGGCATTCCGGCTTCTTCGAGCAGTTCGATGAACTTAGCGGCGATGGTGGGGGAATCGCTCGAGGGCTTCAGGATTACGGTGTTGCCGCCAACGATGGAAGCCAGGGTCATGCCAGCCATGATGGCGCAAGGGAAGTTCCAGGGAGGGATGACCGCTCCGACGCCGAGAGGGATGTAGGTGAGCGAATCGTGCTCGCCGGGGAGTTGCACCGGGGTTTCGGCTTTGGCGAGACGAAGCGCTTCGCGAGCGTAGAACTCGCAGAAGTCGATAGTCTCGGAGATATCGGCATCGGCCTCGAGCCAGTTCTTGCTGACTTCGAAAACCAGCCAGGCCATGTAATCCATCTTGCGCTCGCGCAGCAGGTCGGCAACGCGGAACAGAAGGCTGGCGCGCTCTTCCATGGGAGTGCGGCTCCAGGAGGTGAACGCCTTCAGGGCGGCGGTCACTGCCGGCTCAACGTGCTCTTTGCCTGCCTTCTGATGGATTCCGACGACTTGCGACGGCTTCGAGGGATTCAGCGACTTGATCTTTTCGGTAGTCTTGACGCGCTGGCCGCCGATGATGAGGTCATACTCGCGGCCGAACTGGCCGCGAACGCGCTCGATGGCGGCGCGCATCTTGCGNNTCTTCGTGGCGGAAATCGTAAAAGGGCTCGTTGATAAACGGGCCTTGATGGGACGAGGTGCGCGGCCGGACGGGGGCTTCCAGGGTTGCCATGAGATTAATCCTTTCGAGCGGTTCTTCCTTTAAGGCTTAGCGCCTGTTCAGTAAGACGTGTCTGGATATTTTACACCTCGGGTGGGCGGCGATCTGACACGCTGATCTTCAGAACTTAATCTTCGTTTCGACGACGTAGGCGCGGTAGTCGGAATAGAGATGCTGCTCCTGAAACACATCGCCACTGACATCGACCGTAACCACGACCTTTTGCGGCAGCCATAGAGGGTCGGAGTGCGCAACGTTGGTTTCGGCAAAATAAATATCCGCAGTGAGCTTCTGCAGGTGAACCGCGCGGAGCGGCGCGAGCAGATCGGTGCGCAGATGCACAATGCGGANNGGGCGATTGCACCGAAGCCGGTATTTGGGCAAACGCGATCACGAAGTGGTTTTGCCCGCGAATGTGCTGGCGTCCAAGATAGCGGAAGGTGGCTTGCGAGCGATTGGAAGGATAGAAGTGCACCCAGCTGTTGGCAAAGCCCTGGCTGAGCGGCAGAGCTTTTGGGTTGTGCGTGCTGGCCTCGATGCTCCTGCGTTCGAGGTCGGCAATGGCCGCCGCGCCGCCGGTGATCACGGCGGCCGGGTTAAAGGGNNATTCAAAGTCCTGCCGGGTTGGCTTGGCGCCATTTCTTGCCTGCAGGACTTCTTCATGCGATAGGAGGTTGGGCGTCTTGTGAAATAGGGCTTCCGCTTTCTCGCCAATTTTCTCGAGAAGAGCGGGGAGCTCTTGCTGATCTTTTGCGGGCTTAAGTCCGCGCAATTGGGGAATGGCTTTCAGAAGTTGCGGGAGCGTGAGATCGACGACAGTGGGGGGAGTTTCGGCGGGTTGGCTATCGGCTGAAGTGGTTGACGGCTTGGCCGGAACTTGGGCGTGCGCTCCATTCAGAAGACAAAACAGAAGCAGGATCGCCGTTGTAGTGAGGGATTTCATAGCGTGATGGTATCTCACTGTGGGAACCCCACCCAAGCGAAGCTTGGACGGGCCATCCGCCAGGTTTCTTAGGGTGCTGTTTCTCGCTGACCGAAGAATTCAAAATCCCCACCCTAACGTCGCAAAGTGCGCGACGTTAGGATGGGGCACCNNAGGGTGCCGATTTCGACGGAGCGGATTCCGCCTTCGAGGTAAAGCTCGGCGGCCAGAGCTACGCCGGGAAATTGATCGGGCGGAATGTGAGGCAGGAAGGCGCGGGCGTCGAGATAGATGGCATGACCGCCGGGCGGCTGCACGATGGG
>PMXH01000267.1 GCA_003165855.1 Acidobacteriaceae bacterium
ATGAAGCGGTTCATGGCGGACGTTGTGATGCGCTTGCGGCGCTCGGTGGCAACTTGTTCGAGCAGTGGGAAAATTCTCTCCGTGCCTTTGCCGGTGTTGGCTGAAACGAAAACGATGGGCGCATAGCTCAGGAACTTGAGATCCCAGCGCAGGCGTTCTTCATAAGCATCGCGGTCTCCGGGACGCTTGCTCTCTCGCATGCGCATAGCTTTCGACGGCCTGCCGGCTTTCAACTCGCCGCTGGTTACGAGATCCCACTTGTTGACCACGATGATCATCGAGCGCCCGCTCTCGTGNNTTGCCCTTGCGGCGAATGCCGGCGGTGTCGATAAACCGAAAGCGGCGCCCATTGTGTTCGATAATTTCGTCGACCGCATCGCGCGTAGTGCCCGGGATGGGCGACACAATCGCCCGGTCAGAAGCGGTAAGACAATTCAGCAGCGTGGACTTACCCACGTTAGGATGGCCGATGATTGCCACCTTAGTTTCGTAGACGGGCTCGGGCTCGGCGGTCGAGTCGCCCTCTGCTTGACCGGTTTCCCCCTGTCCTTCCTCTGTGTTCTCTGTGACCTCTGTGTTTAAGGGGTCGGCAGGCGGCGGCAGAATCTCAAACACAGCATCCAGCAGATCGTCGATCCCGCGCCCATGCTCGGCGGAGATAGGAAACATCTGCTTGATTCCCAGCCGGTGGAACTCATCAACAATGGACGCTTGCTTTTCGCTGTCAGCTTTGTTCACCGCGAGAAACAGCGGACGTCCCGTCTTACGCAAGAGGCGGACCAGTTCAAGATCAGCGCCGGTGAGTTCCGCGCGGCCGTCAACCACCATAACAATCGCGGCCGCTTCATCGAATGCAACCCGCGCCTGCCGGAAAATCTCCGAGGGAATGAAATCCTTGTCTTCGGGAATGATTCCACCCGTGTCGATGATGCGAATCTGGCGCCCGCGCCACTCCGCGTCTCCATAGAGCCGATCGCGCGTGATTCCGGGTTCATCCCCGACGATGGCGCGCCGCGAACCGACGATGCGATTAAACAGCGTGGACTTGCCTACGTTGGGTCGGCCCACGATGGCAAGCGTGGGAACGCCGGCTGCGGTGGTGGCGAGTGTGCTGGTCGAGTTGTAAGTAGGTTGCGTCAAAATGAGTCTTAGCGTGAGGCAGTCGCCCCGGCTGTCCTTGGATCGTGAGACCCAATACCGATGCAGATGTCCGGAACTAGCTATTATAGAGACTCCCGTGGCTTTAAGTTCCCAACCCGTTCCTCCTTCAACGCCCAGTCGCCCCTCTCCCGGCGGAAAGGACGCGCCGGGCGCTCCTTATTCAACCCTCTATCAGTTCTTCGCGCCCGGCGGAGTCCTTGCCGGCACGCATCCCGCGTATGAATTCCGGCGCGGCCAGTTGCAAATGGCGCAGGCCGTCGAGCAGGCGCTCGAAGAAAAGCGACACCTGATCGTGGAAGCCGGCACAGGCACGGGAAAGACGCTCGCTTACCTGATGCCAGTCATCCGCTCCGGCAAGCGCGTGATCATCTCGACCGGAACCAAGAATCTGCAGGAACAACTTTTCTACAAGGACGTTCCTTTCCTGGAGCAGGCCCTGTTTGGAGAAGCAGGTTCGGCGTCGCGGCTTTCCGTCTGCTACATGAAAGGCCGTAACAATTATCTGTGCCGCAAGAAGCTCTACGACCTCACCGACCAGCCGGTGCTCAGCGGACTGGAGGAGATCGAGCAATATCGCGCCATCGCCGCGTGGGAGAAGACGACCTCGACCGGCGACCGCGCGGAACTCGCCGAACTTCCCGAAACCAGCGCGCTCTGGCACAAGCTGGACGCTCGCTCCGAGGCCTGCATCGGGCAGAAGTGCAGCGAGTGGGAGCGGTGTTTCATCACCGAGATGCGCCGGCGCGGGATGGAGAGTGACATCATTATCGTGAATCATCATCTCTTCTTCGCCGATCTTGCCATCAAACTGCAGGCCGAAGGCGCGCCCGACGCGGGAATCCTGCCGGAAGCGGCGGCGGTGATTTTCGATGANNAGCGCTCGCAGTTTTTCTTTTCGCTGTTGCCGCCCGGCGAAGGACGCTTTGCCTTCGAGACCCGCCGTGAGTTTCTGGAAGAAAACGGAGACGAATTCCTCGCGTTCAATCAGGCGCTAACCCGGCTCGCGGGCGAACTCGAAGGCCTGCCGCAAAAGCCGGAGGAAATGTTCAACTTCGTGCGGCGCGCCCAGGAAATCCAGGTGCAGCTCGGCTTCGCCATGGAGTCCGACGATCGCAACACTGTGTTTTGGATTGAGCGGCGGGGCGGGCGAGGAAAGCCGAATTCACCAAAGAGACTCCGAGAAGCGGACAAAGCAAGGGAAACATTCCAACACCGGCAAAACGTTTTCCTGCAAGCTACTCCAATCGACGTCGGGCCCATCCTGCGCGAATGCCTGTGGTCAAAGCTGGAGTGCGCCGTGCTCACCTCCGCCACGCTCGCCGTAGGCGGCGCCTTCGAATACATCCGTCAGCGGCTCGGCTTAGAGCATGCGCGCGAGTCGGTGCTNNACCAGCTACGCGCAGATGAACGATATCTACCAGCGGCTGCTCGGGGTGTTGGAGTTCCCCATGCTGCGCCAGGGCGATGCGCCGAAGTCCGCGCTGCTCGAGGAATTCCGGCTGACGCCGAACGCTGTCCTGTTTGCGACTTCATCGTTCTGGCAGGGTGTNNGAGAGCTTGCCGAATTACAAGAAGACTACCGACATGCGGGTGGTGGAAGAGTTCTTCGGCGGGGGAGAGTAGGAGATACGGTGCGGATTTTTCCAGAAGGAGCCCGAGAGTGGATCGCACCCGTGGGACAGGTCTTCTTAATCATCTCAGCTGGTATTCTGGCGATCGGACTCGCGGCCTTTGCCTGGAAGGCATGGATTCTCGAACGTTGGCCGCGAGCCGACGGCGTCGTGTTAAGTGCCCGAGTGGAGCGTGCCAGCAGCGATGATCACACAATTTGTAGTGCGGTCTACTCCGTTCGGNNACTCGGTTCGGGGCAAGGATTTCACAACTGAAACCGGCGGCCACACATTCTCCGGCGATTGCGCTGGCGTCGAAGCCGATGCCGCTGCCGCACCCGGACGCAAGGTTGTCACGCTATACGATGAGGACAATCCTCGCGGAGCATATGTAAATCCGGGACTCAACACGGAGTTCTTTTTGGTTTCTTTTATCCTGACGATTATCGCCATGGTGGGATTTGCGACATGGAAGCTCGGCTCGTGGATGGACAAACGGGGAATCGAGCTCCCCTAGACGTTTCCTCGCTGGGCGCCACGGGCGATGGCGGCGTCCATCGCCTCAATCGATACTGGCTTCCTTCCCTTGCGATATAACATTCCGTTCAGTTCTCGTACAGAGCCAGTTGCAGCGACGATGGCGGATTCTCCCTTCTTCTTTTTCGGTAGTTCAATCCGTTTTCCAGCGATCTTTTTCGACATCGAGGAGCCTCGTAACAATAGTTTATCAGTGAGGCCATCTGCTGCCTCACACATACTCCCGCTCCGCCC
>PMXH01000103.1:0-167 GCA_003165855.1 Acidobacteriaceae bacterium
TCTCCGTGCTCGGCTTCGAGTTGATGGACGGCCTCGGTGCGATGCTGCATGTCCTCGGCGAGGGCATTGAGTTGGGCGTCGAGCTCGGCGCTTTCCCGCTCGATGGCGGCGAATTTACTGGCCAGGACGACGCGCAGTTGGGCACGCATTTCATCGCGCAGCTTGGC
>PMXH01000103.1:201-2660 GCA_003165855.1 Acidobacteriaceae bacterium
CCCATGAAGAGTTCCTGAATGTCGCGCAGACGGCAGAGTTTGCCGTTCAGTAAGTATTCACTGTCGCCGGAGCGGAACAGGCGGCGGGTGACTACGATTTCTCCAGCATGGAATTGCTGCTGGTTGAATTTGCGGCGGCGGATCTTGAGCACGACCTGGGGCGCGCCGCTTAGGGCGGCGGAAGTCGCAACCGGGGCAACGGCGTGAACCGGAAGTGCGAACACGGGTTCGTCGTCCGGGAAGGCGACGGCCAAGGCGTTCACTTTCGCGGGAGGGAGCTCGATTTCTTCTGTTTTGCCGGGCTGGGCTTCCTCGACGGCGCGCTCGGTGTCTTCGGCGGCGCGGGCGCGGATGGCGGCTTCGTCCCAATCTCTGTCTGGTAAATCGGCGTCCGGAAAATCGGCTGCGCTTTGCAGAACACCCGCAGCACTCGGCAATTCGTCTTGAATGTCGATCTCGGTGGGAGCATCGGCGTCGGGCCCGGGATACTCTTGCGGATCGATCAGCGTGAGCGAGACCTCGGCCATGCCGGTGGGCTTGCGATCGCGGGTGCCGGCGAAGATGACGTCTTCCATGCGGGAGCCGCGGAGGGTCTTGGCGGATTGCTCACCCAGCACCCAGGAGATAGCGTCGGCAATATTGGACTTGCCGCAGCCGTTGGGGCCGATGATGGCGGCGATGCCATCCCCGTGAAACCTGAGGTCGGTGCGGTCGCAAAACGATTTGAAGCCGAGAATCTGAAGCCGCTTCAGTTTAAGCAACGTAAACTCCTTGGAGAAGCAGTGGCCAGTTGTCAGTGGCCAGTTGTCAGTGGCCAGTTAACGCTTTCGCTGTCTGCAGGCCTGTTTACCAAACGGATACCCTTGCCTTCGGCAAATCGCGCGTTCGGTTCCATTCCGTCCTTGGCTGGATGGGGCGAGCACAAATTAGAGCTACTGTAACGGTGAAAACGGGGCGGGGTCAAGCAATATAACACTATATAGTGTATGACCTTACGTCCGACCGCGTTGGGTTGCACACACATTGCAGCAATAGACGGTTTGACGGTGAGAGAAAGAGACGAGGTGGGAGAACCGCGAGANNAAACGGCTACGCTCAGGATGACAGAGTCGTGTGAGGGCCAAACTGAACCACTGCTTGCTAGGGTAAGTATCCCATCAGGACAAGGAGTAGACTATGAGGTATGAAATGGCACGATCTTTGGCCGTTTGCCAGAACGTGGTGGGGGTGGAGTGTAGCGGCGATAACGTTCCTAGTTGGCCTCTACCGAGGGCCAAGACTCATGTTTGAAACATGGGATTGGTACTGGGACAGATTCCGCGACAACGAAGTTTTTCTTATCATTAGCCAACGGAAAATAATTCGGCGTCCAGGTGGATATGTGGTCGTGCATGGCGTCTCGCCGCCCATGACCGAACTCCCTTACCATGCTGGAGGGATAGCCGCGCAACTCGGTCGGAAAGAATCATCTGTCCTGAGGTCCCTAGAGCGTCTTCGGCGACGAGGAAAGATTGAACGATTCGAGAACGGTTGGCGGCTGAAACCCTAGGATTTACTGGCTCGCCATTCCTCAAAGAACTGACGTGACACTCCATTCTGTCTGTAATCGTGGACCAGTTTCTCAAGGTCTACTCTCCTTATGGTTCCAGCAACGCGCCAGTGTGGATTTCGGTGGTGCTTAAAATCTTCCCATCCGGTCCTCGCATCCGGGACTAGCGGCTTGTTGCAGAAAGCCCTAAGTGCAACCTGATAAGACACCCACCCGAGAGTATCCACGCATTGAAGTCCGGGAAACTGGCGTCTCTTGCGAAAAGAATAATTACTGTATAGCCCGGTAGTGCCATGGATGTGTTCTGCTTGGGCCATGACTTCTTCAATCTGTTTTCTGCATTCGCTGCCCGGTTCTTCCCAGTCGAAAATGTATTCAAGCGGCGAGTCAACTTTGTGATGCGGTCGCCATTTATCAATCGCTCCGATTACGTTTCGGATCGCCCAGGTATAGTGGAATTTTCCAACGTCCTTTCGCATACCTTGGGGAACGATCTCATCGTAGTCTTTCTTGAACACGGAGAAGGAAATTGCCTGTACGCCGTACTTCTTGATGATCTGTCTGACCCGCCGATAGACGCGAGTATGCTTTCCCTTGTTCCAGTCGACAAATTGCGACTTAGCGGGCGGAGTTGGGCTGGAAAACTCGGACATGTGAAAGTCAGCGAATCCCTCTTTCTTCTTAAGGGCATCCCATTCCAGTTGAAGCGGGATGATCCTAGCGGCGGGGATAATCAGCGCAGACGCGATAGCCGCTTGCTGTTTAGGGTCGGTTCCGCTGTCGTCAATGTAGGCAGTAAATCGGCACATTGCCAGAGTGACCTCCTTCCATCGCTTGCCATAGCAACTGACTAGCATGTGGTGAGTCTGGCCAATAATCGAAGGTAGTTGACATTCATCGCATGACACGG